>CAKTZA010000001.1 GCA_934635045.1 uncultured Kiritimatiellota bacterium
AGTATGCCATTATCCTTACTGAGTAGATTCCTTTCATTCTACAAGTTCAGCCAAGCTTGCTTGGCGCACCATGGTCTCTGTTCCTTTCCTTGGTTTCGTGTTGGGGTTCTTGCGTGTCCGCGCCCGTCCAGCGGGCGGCGGCTAAATCCAGAACGAGTTCTCCTCGTTGTCCATGCGCCGATAGACGAGCGCATTGTGAAGATGCTCCGGCGTCACGGCCTCCGACCCCGTGAGGTCGGCAATCGTCCGCGCCACGCGCAAGACCTTGTCGTAGGCGCGCGCGGACAGGTGCAGCCGCTCGATGAGCCGCACGAGGTCTTCGCAGTCTTTTTTCGTGAAGCGGCAGATGTCGGCGAGGTCGCGCCCCTTCGCCTCGGCGTTCGTGCGGACGCCCGGCATGCCCCGGTAGCGCGCGGCCTGGATCGCGCGCGCCGCGATCACCCGTTCGCGGATGGCCGCGCTCGGCTCGCCCGGCGCCGCCAGCGGCAGGTGCCGCGCCTCGACGGGCGGCACCTCGACCTGGATGTCGATGCGGTCGAGCAACGGCCCCGAAATGCGGCTCTGGTACTTCATGATCGCGTTCTGCGAACAGCGGCAGGCGTGGGTCGGGTCGTTGTAGTAGCCGCAGGGACACGGGTTCATCGCCGCGATCAGCATGAACGTCGAGGGGTAGTCGTAGGCCGCCGCCGCACGCGAGACGCAGACGTGCCCGTCCTCCAGCGGCTGGCGCAAGACCTCCAGCGCCGAACGCGGGAACTCGGCGAACTCGTCGAGGAAGAGGACGCCGCGATGCGCGAGCGAGACCTCGCCGGGGACGGGGTGGGCGCCGCCGCCGAGGAGGCCGATCGACGAAACGGTGTGGTGCGGCGCGCGGAACGGCCGCCGCGTCACGAAGCGCCCGCCGCCCTTCGCCGCGCCCGCGACGGAATGGATGCGCGAGACCTCCAGCGCCTCCTCGACCGTGAGCGGCGGCAGGATGGACGGCACGCGCCGCGCGAGCATCGTCTTGCCCGAGCCGGGGCTGCCGATCATGAGGACGTTGTGGCCGCCCGCGACGGCGACCTCCAGCGCGGTGCGCACCCCGTCCTGGCCCTTCACGTCGGCAAAGTCGTCCCCCGCGTCGCGATCCGCCGCGACGAGGCTCGCGAGATCCGTCACGCGCGGCTCGATCAGCCGCTCGCCGTTCAGGTACTGCACGGCGTCCTGCAGCACGCGCACGGGAATGACGTCAATGCCCTCGACGACGCTCGCCTCCTCGACGTTCCCGTACGGCACGAGGACGGCGCGCTTGCCGATGCGCTTCATCTCCAGCACCATCGGCAGGATGCCGCGCACGCGCCGCACCTCGCCGGAAAGCGCGAGCTCGCCGATGAGCGCGTAGTCGTCGAGCCGCTCGTTGCGGATGCGCCCCGTCGCCTTCAGGAGGCAGACGGCGATCGGCAGGTCGTAGATCGGCCCCTCCTTCCGCACGTCCGCCGGCGCGAGATTGACCGTGACGTCGAACTCCTTCTTCGACGCGAGGCCCTGGTTCTTGAGCGCGGTCGGGATGCGGTCCTTCGCCTCCTTCACCGCCGTGTCGGGGAGCCCCACGATCGCGAACTGCGACGTGCCGACCGCCGAATAGACCTCGATCTCGACCGTTTGCGCGTCAACGCCGCTGACCGCGCCCGAATAGCATTTTGCCAACATCTTTTCCCTCTGCCTTTCCGCCTTCTTCGTGAAGACGCGGACATTATGGCAAAAAAAGGGAAAAGATAACTAAAGATTACCTAAAGATTTGCCTAAAGATTTCTTAAGGTTCAGCGGCGCGGAATCCCGGAAGCGCCCGTTCGCCCGTCAGATGACGCGCAGCCGGACCGGGTCTTCGGCGACGACGCCGGACGCCTTGATCTCGGCCAGCGCCGCCTCCAGATCACGCGCCTTCGCCTCGTGCGTGAGGGCGACGACGGGCGCGTAGCCCGTCTCCACCGTGCCCGTCAGCGTCGAGGGATCCTTCTGCGTCGCGGCGGAAATGGAGACGCCATGCTGGCCGAGGATCGTGGCGATCGTGCCGAACGCGCCCGGCTTGTCCGCGACCATGAGCCGCACGTAGAACTTCGAGACGACGTCGCCCGCCGCGCGGAGCTTCAGCCTCCCCTCCGCGTAGTCCGGCACGCCGCGCGCGTAGCGCGTCTCGCCGTGCGCGAGGTTGCGCGCGATGTCGCCGATGTCGCCGACGACCGTCGAGGCCGTCGGCGCGCGCCCGGCGCCGCGCCCGTAGTACATCGTGTAGTCCGACATGTCGCCCTTCACCATCGCCGCGTTGAAGGCGTCGTTCACGCTCGCGAGCATGTGCGAGAACGGGATGAGCGTCGGATGCACCCCGACCTCCACCTCGTCGCCGTCCTTCGCGACGACCGCGAGCAGCTTGATGCGGTAGCCGAAATCCGCCGCGTACTTGACGTCGATGCCGTCCAGGTTGCGGATGCCCTCGACCTGAACCTGCTCCAGCGTCGGCTGGAAGCCGTACGCGAGCGCCGTCAGGATGCACGCCTTGTGCGCCGTGTCGAAGCCGTCGATGTCGAGGGACGGGTTGGTCTCCGCATAGCCGAGCCGCTGCGCGTCCTTCAGCACCGCGTCGAACGGCGCGCCCTCGCGCTCCATGCGCGTGAGGATGTAGTTGCACGTGCCGTTCAGGATGCCGTGAATCGACTCGATGTCGTTCGACGACAGCGCCTCGCGGACGACGCGGATGATCGGGATGCCGCCGCCGACGGACGCGCCGAAGTAGATGTCGACGCCGTTCGCCGCCGCCGTGTCGAAGATCTCGCGGCCGAACTCGGCCAGCAGCTTCTTGTTCGCCGTGACGACGCACTTCTTCGCGTTGAGCGCGTCGAGGACCAGCTTCTTCGCGATGCCCGTGCCGCCGATCGTCTCGACGACGATCTGCACCTCCGGGTCGGCGATGACGGACGCCGCATCGGTCGTCAGCACGCCCGCCGGCACCGCGACGCCGCGATCCGTCGTGATGTCGAGGTCGGCGATCCGCTTCAGGGCGATGTCAACCCCCAGCCGCTTCGCCATGACGCCACGATGCTTCAGGAGACCGTCCGCCACGCCCGCGCCGACAGTTCCGAAACCCAAAATCCCGACTCCGATTGTCTTCATCTTCTGACAGCCTTTCTCTGGTTGCTCTCTTCTTTTCTTTCCGCGTATTATATCAAAAATCCGCGCCGTCCCCCGTCCGATCGCGCGCTACGCCAGCGCAGCGAGGATTTCGGGCAGAAGCTGCTTCTTGCGCGAGAGGACGCCCGGCATGAGCCAGGTTCCGCCGTCGCCGAGGCGGTAGGGCAGCGCGCGGCGGACGGAATCCGCCCCGCTGAACAGGAGTTCGGAATTGCCGCGCACGGGATCCGTGACCATGAGGGCCATGAAGTCGAGCCCCGCGCTCTTCACGTGCGCGTCCATCGCGTCCATGAGTTCCTTCACGTGGCGATGGAAGACCGCGAGGTTCGACTCCTCGATCTGGGCGAGCACGAACTTCATGCCGTTTTCGGAATACGTCTTCGCGTCGCTCGCGATCGCCTCGGCCGCGCACATCGACGCGAGCGGCGAGGCGACGGACGCCAGCCCCTCGAAGATTGACGCGGCCGTCTCGCCGCAGATCTTCTCCAGCCAGTCGCACATCGTGCGGTCGGTCTCGGTCGTCGTCGGCGACTGGAAGAGCAGCGTGTCCGCGACGATGCCGGCGATCAGCACGCCCGCGATCTCGCGCGTCGGCCGCTCGCCCATGCCGCGGAACATCTTCGCGACGAGCGTGCACGTCGAGCCGACGGCGTCCGCCGTGTACTTGATCGGGTCGCGCGTCGCCGAGAACGCCATGCGGTGGTGGTCGACAACCTCGACGACGGGAATCTCCTCCAGCCCGGGAATGCCCTGCTCCGTCTCGTTGTGGTCGACGAGGATCATGCGGAACGGCGGCTCCTCCGCGAACGCCCGCTTGAGGAGCGTCCCCACGAGCCGCCCCTGCTCGTTCACGACGGGGAAATGGTTGTGCGGATTCTTCAGCACCGGCTTGCGGATGTCATGAATGCGATCCATGTCGACGAGCACCTGCGCGCAGTGGTGCAGGGGCGCGGCGCCGACGGGAACCGAGAGGTCGGCCTTGGCGATGAAGAGCGAGAGGAGCTTCGCGGGCGAGAGCATGCCGGCGAACGAGCCGTCCGCCGCGCGGACGGCCAGGGACGACTCGCCGCTCGCCTCCAGAACCTTCAGGGCCTCCACGAGCGGCTGCGACGCCTCGATCAGCGGCAGAGACGTGTCCATCAGGTCCTTCACGCGCACGTAGACGTCGCGCTTCGCCCTGAGGGGCTTCAGCCCGAAATGGCCGAAGACCCAGCGGGCCTTCTCCGGCAGGAGGCCCGCACAGATGGCCTCGACGCCGCACGTGCCCGTGCGCCGCCGAAGTTCAGCAAGCGCGTAGGCGCTCATCACCGAATCCACGTCGGGATTGCGGTGACCGCAGACAAACGTTCTCTTCATCGCCGCGTATTATACCAAATCCGCCGGGTTAGTCGGGCAATGGGCCGGCCGTTTGCGGATCCGCCTTGTCACGCCGCTCGAAAAACCACGCCGCGCTTCCTGCGGTCGGGAGCGCGACTTCAAGCGCGCCGTCCGAAGCCGCGACACGCCCCTCGCCGCCGATGCACGTCGGCGCAAGGCCGTCGAGATCGGCCGGCAGCTTCAGCCGCTCCTCCTGCGGCGCGTAAAGCGTGTTCGCCGCAACGAGCGAGAAGCCGCCGAGCCCGTCCTTCCAGAGCGCGAAGGAAATCTCGCCCTGCCTGCCGCGACGAAGGCACGCCGAACCGGGCCGCGCCGTCATCCGAAGCCACCTGAGCGCCGTGCCGTAGCTTCTGCCCATCTCGTCCCAGAGGTCCTTGTGCTCGGGACAGCCGATGAAATTCATGTAGCCGACAACGTGGTTGACCAGGCCGACGTAGACGTTGTTGCGGTACTCGACCGGCATCGGCTCGCGATAGCCCTCCTGCGTGCCGTATGTCTGCAGCCACATGATGCCGGGCATGAACGCGCTGCGCGTGCGCCCGTTGAGGATGTGGGCCGCGCGTTCGTGGATCTGCAAGGCCCCGTAGCCGTAATGCGCCTGCGTGTAAGGATAGCAGTCAAGCGAATAGAGGTCTGTCGCGCCCTCCTCGGCATAGAACGGCATGCCGTCGGAGATGTTCGTCCAGCCCCAGTTGATGAAGTGAAGGCGCGCCGGGTCAACGGCCTTGATCCTGCGGTAGCCTTCGGCGAAGTCCGAGGGCTTCAGGCCGAACTGCGTTTCCCAGAACGGCCCGATCTCGTCCACGTAGTACCAGCCGAGGATCCTGTCCTTGAACGCCTCAAGCTCCCGGATGTGCCCGGTCCGCGCGTCCGTCACGCCGAGAAGCCCCTTGTCCATGGAGACGCCGCTCCAGACGATGAACCTGAAGCCCGCGTCGGCAAAGGCCCGCATCGTCTTGAGACGGGTCTCCGCGTTGCCGCACTTCGCCCAGTCCGCCCACATTTCGGGCATGAGCATGACGGTGTTGAAGTTGTGCGACCTGAGCTGGTCGATGTGCCATGCGGTCGGCAGGTCGCCCGCGAGGTTGATCCAGCTGTAGACCGTCGGGAAGAACGGCTTGCCGTCCGCCTCGATGTGCCGCCTGAAGCGGTTGACGCGCGTGTGGGGCGTTCCGGGCGGAGCCTTTCGGAAATGCGTCTTTGCCGTCCCGTTCGCCGCCTCCACCTCGACCTCGTAATAGCCGTCCGCGAGGCCGGAAAGGCCAAAGGCCGCCCGCCCGCTCGAAACGGGCGCCGTCCGGAGGGCCTTGCCCTGCGCGTCGCGCAGGGTGGCCGCTGCGCGGCCCTGCGCATCCTCGACGGCGACACGCGCCGTGTTCTCGTCCGTGTAGAAGTCGAATTCCGCGGCGGCACGGGGCGGAGACTCCTTGCAGCCGCGCGGAAGGCCGGTCAGCCGGATGAAATCCCCTGACGCGTGGAAGCCGCCGCGAATCGCCGAATAGCAACGCGGCTTCGCCCCGTCGAAATCGGTCACGCCCACGTTGAAGCGCCAGCAGTCGCCATCCGGCTTCCCGAAAAACGCGAGCGGAAGCCCGTATTCCGCGCGCCAGCCTTTCGCCGTCTCGAACGCCCGGTAGGACCACCCCTCGTTGGCGGACACGCCCTGCGCGCCGCGCGTCGCGGCGCGCGCGCCGTTTCGCCCGCCCATCAGCTGGACGTAAGGGGAGCCGCTTGCGGATGGCGAGACGAAGACCTCGACGGCGTCATTCCCCAGCTCAAGCGGGCTGTTCGCCTTCGGCGCCGGCAGCGGCTTCTTCCCGCTGTCGCATTCGACGGCGACAAGAAGCCGGTCACCCTGGCGACGGACGAACGCGCGGAATCTCGACGACTCCGTCCTGTCGGGGTCCGCCAGCGGATGAAAGTCCGTCAGGACCCTCGCGCCGTCCCAGCCAGACGACTCCGGCACGTCAACCGAGAGGGCCTCGGCCGCCTTGACGGCCGGCTGTCGGCCGGCGCGCAGGTCAGGGAGGTTCGCGTCGGACGGACTGGCCTTCCACGGCAAGGGTTCCGTGCCGACGTGCAGCATCGGCGCGGCATAGCAAAGCGGATGCCGGTCGTACACGATCTGCGCGACGCCCTCGGCCTGGCTCTTGTCCAGCCTGGCCTTCATGACGAGCCGTCGCCAGTCGCTCGACAGCGCGAACGTCTCCGACCGGCCCGCGAACTGAAGCGTCAGGGCGGCGTCCGGCGCGTCGGACTTCGCCCAGAGCGAGAACACGTAGTCCTGCTCGCCCGCCAACGGCCCCATGCGCAGGCTCGTCGCCTGCACGCCATCGACGAAGAGGACGCGCGCGCCCGGCACGGGCGACGGCACCTCGTCCGCGATGCGGAAGTACCGGCCCTCGTGCACGCCGGGACGAAACGTGTCGAAGGTGTAGCTGCTTGACGTGTTCCACTGTTCGGGCATCCCGTCGTCGTGCAGCCTGTACGTGTAGGCCGAGTTGACGATCTCGTTCGCGGGCTCGCCGACCGGGCTGCCGGGCTCGACCCGCACGTCGTCCAGGAAGACCGTGCCGCGCGCGACCTGAAGCCCGACGCCCACGCTTCCGGCGGTCGCCGGCGCCTTGAACACGCGCTCGAAACGAGTCCACTCGCGCAGGCTCGTCGCCGAATAGGCCTGCTCTTCGCCCAGGTACCGGCCGTCTGGCGCAAAGAAGAAGAGGCGGACGCCGAGAGACCCCGCCGCGCCCCGGATCCAGCCGCTCACGGTGTAGGTTCCGTTCGACGCGCACGGCACCTTGTTCACGAGAAAGGCGTCCCCCGTCTCCGCGGAATGGGAATAGGAAAGGCATCGCCGCCCGCCATGCGCCCCCGAGACGACCTGGGCCTTCGCCCCGGGCGTCCAGTTTCCCCACCCCTCGGAGGTCTCGCGCTCGAAGTCGCCGTTCGCCAGCAGGCTCTTGCCGTTCCCGGCGGTCTCCTCGCCGGAGCGGATGTCGGGCGCGCCATCCAGCGTCAGCCGCACGACGCGCGGCATCAGGTCGGTCGGCGGCTGAAGGCGCAGCGTCACGCGGTCGCCGGAGACCTCAAAGGGCACGGTGCACGCGCGCACCCGGCCGCGTACGCCCTCCAGCGTGACATCCCCCTCCCATTCGCGGTTGACGACGAGCTGAAGGACGTGGCCCGGCGCGGCAAGGCAATGCCCCCACGGCATCTGGGTCGGAAACGGCCCCGCCGTCGTGCCGCGAATCGCGAACCCCGTCCGCCGCCGCCATGCGCCCAGCTCGGCCAGCACGTCCGACGTGGCGTCGGGGAAGCGTCCGTCCGGACGCGGACCGACGTTCAGGAGGACGTTCGCGTCGCAGGCGAAGGTCCGCGCAAGGGACATCGCGACGGCATACGGCGTCTTCCAGTTGTGGTCGTCAAAGCGGAAGCCCCAGGTGTCGTTCAGGGTGATCGGGCTTTCGCGCAGGCTGTCGGCCTTTCCCTCGGGGAACTGGTTGTCGCCCATCGACCCGAAGTCGCCGCAGCCGTTGCCGATGCGGCTGTTGACGATCGTGTTCGGCTGCAGCGCGCGGACCAGTTCGCGGACTCGCCGCGACTGCTCGGGCGTCATGCCGTAAGGCGTGTCGAACCAGATCATGAAGATGTCCCCGTAGTTCGTGAGAAGCTCGCGAAGCTGCGGCAGGACCTTGCCTTCCAGATAACGCGAGAAGTCCTTCTGCGACCAGTCCGGGAAATCCCAGCAGTTGCCCCAGTGCATGCCGCCGTTCGACGGGTGCCTGGACACGCCTCCCCTCTCGGGATCGCCCGCGTCCTTCTCGTGCCAGTCAAGGTTCTGCGAATAGTAGAAGCCGACCTTCAGGCCGTGGCGACGGCACGCGGCGACCAGTTCCGAAAAGACGTCGCGTCCGAAAGGCGTGGCGTCCACGACATCGTAGTCGCTGACGTCCGTGGCGAACATCGAGAATCCGTCATGGTGCTTGGCCGTGAAGACCACGTACCCGACGCCAGCGTCCTTGGCCTGGAGAATCCACTCGTCGGCATCGAACCGAGTCGGATTGAACGCCTTCGCCAGGCGCGCATATTCCGCATTGGGGATCCTGAAGGCGCTCTGTATCCACTCGCCGAGCTTCTGCGGCATCACCTGGCCCTTCCAGCTTCCGCCCAGCTGCGCGTAGAGCCCCCAATGGACGAACAGCCCGAAGCGCCTCGCGCGCAGCTCGGCGAGCGCGTCTTCCGTGTTGGCCGACAGGCCCAGCGCGCACGACAAGGCGCAGGCCGCGACCGCAATCCGATTTCTTCTCACTGCTTTCATGCCTTCCTTTCCTTTCTTTGCAAGTTGCCGCGATCGGCAAGGGCGTCGCCGTCTTGAGCTTTCCCCGGCCTCTCGTTCAGCGCACCACAAGCACCGCCCCGGGCCGCCGCGTCGTGCGCGCGTAGATGTTCGCGTCACGGTCCTGGATGACCTCGCAGCCCTTGAGCGTCATGTTCGCCGGCGAGAAGGACCCTCGGCGCGTCGCGCACGACAGGACCTTGACCAGCGTCTTGTGAGAGCCCCCGAACGCCGTCATGTCGATCTCGAGCCGCGCGTTCGGCGCGATCTCGACGGCGTTGTCCGGCGACGAGACCTGGCCGACGCCGTCCGCGTCAAAGACAAAGCGAAGCGTCGCCCGCCCGTGCGTCAGGAGCTCGCCGTCCGCCGTCGTGAAGCCGTTCGTGAGCGTAAGGCCATGCGTCGTGATCGACGAGCCCGAGCCGATGACCTCGATCGTTCCGTCGCCGTCACGGCCGACCCAGATGCCCTGCAGGTCCTCGTTGACGCCGAGCAGGTTCCGGCCCACCGTCAGCGCGCAGGGCCTCGACTTGTCATGGCAGGCGAGCGTCAGCACGCCCTTCGAGTCGCGCGCCGCCTTCGGGAACTGCGTGACCGTCGCCGGCAAGTTGAGGTCGTCGGGCGTCGCGCCGCCGACATAGAGGCGCTCGTGCGCCTCGTAGACGCCGTTCGACAGCACGAAGGCCCCGTCGCCGCCGGCGAGGCCGAGCGACGAGATGCTGTTGCGCGAGTACGCCGGCCAGGCCGGGTCGCCCACGTAGAGCGTGCCGCCCGTCTGCACGACCCGCCCGACGGCATGGCCCAGGCCCACGCCGAAGTAGCCGAGGCAATTCGTCACGGCGCCGCCCGAAAGCTCAAGTCGCCCGTGGCACGTCCGATTCGAGTAGCTGTCGAAGTCAGACGTGCCGTCGCCGACCATGAGGCCGACCATCCGTTTCGGCCCGTATGCGTCCTGGCTGTATTCCCCCCTCACCACGAGACTGCCGCCCGACACCCGCACGATGCCCGTCGGCAGGAAGTCCGCCGGATCGTTGACAAGCGCGTCTTCCCAGCCGTTTCGGCCCCAGGCACGCAAATGGCCGAGATCGGCCGTCACGGCTGCCGACCCGACGTAGAGCCCGTTGCCCATGCCGTCCACAGCCCCCTGGCGGACGTTCATCTCGCCGATGCCGCGATTGAAGCCGACAAAGGCCGCCGTCGCGAACTTCATGCGCGCGGACGAGTTCCAGTCGTAGACGGAACGGCCGCGGCTGTCGCCGACGTAAGCCTCCCGATAGGCGCCCTGGGGCATGTCCAGCGACTGGCTGCGCCCGGAAAAGGAGAGCGTCAGCGTCGTCTCGTCGCTGTCCGGCTGGAGAAGAAGGCTGCCGCAGCCAAATTGCGCGTCGTCCTTGACGGTGACATGGCCCGCGTTCAGGGCGAGCGCCTGGAACGTCTCGCCCGCCAGCGAACGCGCCAGGAACCGGCCCGTGCCCGAGACGGCGATTTCCCCGCCCCTCACGACGAACGGATTCGTCCAGAAGAAGCCTCGCGGCTGATCGATCCAGAACGTGCCGTCATGGACAAGCAGGCGCGCGTGCGACAGCAGCTTGAACGTCGCGTCGGAGTTCTCCACGGTGGCGCAGTGGTACGCCGCGCCGCCGTTCGTGACGGCAAATGTCGCCGGACGCTCGGCCGATCCCTCGACGCAGACGTCGCCGGTCGCCGCAAAGCGGAACGTGCCGCCGTCGACGATGACGTCCGACTCCTTCACGGACACCGTCCCGGCATACGCGTACGGCCCGTCGCCAAACTGGAGGACGCCGCCCGCCCGGACAACGGTCCGCGCGCCGGCCGTCTGCCGGAAGAAGCCGTCGCGGCACGCCACGGACCCGCCCGTGAAGAAAGTCAGCGGCGAGTCCACGCAAAGCGTCGTCGTGCCGCTCGCGTTGCCGATGGTCGTGTTGGTCGCGTACAGCGTGACGTCCGAACGGACCGTGATCGCATAGTCCCCGCCGTCATTCGCGATCAAGGCGGGCGTCGTCGCGTCCGGCACGCCGCCGTCCCAGTTCGACGCGTCGGCCCAGTCGCCCGCGCGGACATCGGCCTTCCATGCCGTGCCTGCCGCGGCAACCGACCCGGCAAGCGCCACCGCGAGCGTCAGGAGCGCGTAGAGGCTCCTTTCGCCGAAAGCTGCCCCCCCCCCCCCCCTATGGAGGGATCTCTTGCTTGGCGCCAAAGCCTTTCGTTCTGGCCCTGACCCCGCTTCATCTGATTTCGCATTTCGCAGTCCTTTCTGTTATCAATTGCGTGCGCAGACAGTATACCATAAAAAACGCGGGCCGAAACAACTTGTTAAACAAGTTTTTTACACGGTGCTTTGCCAGAGTAAAAGCAATTTTAGATTTTGTTTAGTTGGTCAAATGTAGAGGTTGGACAGGAAATTGACGGAGGCAGGGATTCTCCACCTCTCCTGCCCTCCCCGGAGAGGGACTTGCGTTTGCTTTGTCAAAGCGTCTTCGAGCGGGAGTCCGCCGCTTGGCTTGGTCCCTGTGCCCCCTCTGCGCCAGCGGCGGAGCCGCGCCTTGCGGCTGCCATAGAACTCGATCTCTTTCAATGGTCAAACATTCTTCTTGTGGGAAATCAAACTCCGATCCATGTGGCTCGCGTGACCGCTCCGCAGGATAGATTGCCGAAAGCAGACTCATTCGCTCAAAACGGACTAATAAAGCGATTGTCATAAGGCTGGCTTTTGCAAAGCCAGTGCGAGCCTGCGGAGCGGTAGCGAGAGCCGTCATCATCGGAGTTTATTCCTCGACATTCATTTCACTTCAACCAGCGTCGGCGGCGGCTTGCCGTCCGCGTCCGTCCGGCGCACGCTACTGGCAGTTCTACGACTGGGCACCGGGACTGGACGGCAATCAGGCCGAGGTGACGGATTCGTCCAACGGCCCGACGTTCGACGCGCCGCTGAACCTGTTCTTCCTGCAGGCCCTTGAGGCGGACGCGACGCTGGCGGCGGAACTCGGCGACCGCACGACGGCCGAGGTCTGGCGTACGGCGGCGGCGGAACTGCGACGCAACGTCCGAGAACGGTTCTGGAATGCCGCACACGGCTGTCTCGACACCTTTGCGGGCACGACCGATGGCGCAGCCGTCCACGAACTCACGCAGGCGCTGGCGCTTCTGGCGGATGCCGTGCCGCCGTCAGCGCGCGGAACCTTGGCGGAGAAGCTGTCCGAGCCGTCCGACTGGATCGAGACGACGCTCAGCCAGTCGCTGCACAAATACGAGGCTCTTGTGCGAATGGGGCCTCCATTCCGCGCGAAGGCGATCCGTCACATGAACGCGACGTGGGGGCGGATGCTTGATGCGGGCGCGACGAGCTTCTGGGAGATGAAGGAGGGCTGGCGAGCCTTTGACGCGGCCGGCAGCCTGTGCCACGGCTGGTCAGCAATCCCCATCTACATTTATTGTCTGCCGTAATGTTAGGCACAAGGATCTGACCCTCCCTTGCGCAGCGCAAAGGCCGTTGACAAAACTTTTACAATTCACTGACAGGCGGATGACAACTCGACGACGCGGATTTGGTTTAATATGCGGCGTCAAGGCCAGTCAGGCCGGAAGGGACAACCTGTCAATGAAGCAACTGATCGCGCTCGGCGCCGCGCTCGCGGCCAACCTCCTGTGGGGTGGCCTCCCCGACCACCCCGAACTCCTGGCGTTCCCGCACAAGACCGCCGTCACCGCCGCCGGAACCTACACGGCGTCTGAAAACGGACAGGACTTCATCCTCTCCGGCACAATCGACGGCGACGTCACCGTCACGGCGACGGAGGTCTGCCAGGTCACGCTCACCGACCTGACGCTCACGGGCGCACTGATCCTCAACGGCGACGTCCTCGTGCGGGCGACGGGCGCCTCCACGCTCGTCAACAAGGGGACGAACGTCCTGACCGACAACGGGAGCGTCCTCCTCTGCGGCAGCGGCGCAGCGGCACGGCGACGCTCTCCGGCGGCGGTGCGAAAAAGGCGAAAGCCGTCCTGTACACGGCCGACTCGGTTGCCGTCGCCTCCGGCACGTGGACGATCGACATGACCTACACGAAGGCCGACAAGGGCTTCGGCATCTGGGCCAAGAAGTCCTACACGCAGACGGCGGGCAGCGTCCGCATCGCGTCCGCCTGCACGGACTACAAAGACACGGGGCTCTACACGGACAAGAAGGACATCTCCCTTTCGGACGGAACGCTTACCGTTGAGATGCAGGGGCCGAAATCCGTTGCGCTCACCGCCGATGCCGCCGACGCGACGGTGACGCTCGCGGGCAGCGCGCTCGTCCTCGACGTCAGCGGTGCGGCGGCGAGGGGCGTCAAGGCGAACGGCGCGTCGTCATGACGGACGGAATCCTCAACGCGACCGTCTCCGGCGACCCGCTCTACGCGGCGTTCGAGGACGCGAACGGCAGCAACTGCACGGTCACTGTCTCCTGCTCGTCGCTCGTCACGGCGGGCACCTACCTGGTGAAGAACGTGTCGGAGGCGGCGGTCAAGTGCGGTTCGGTGTCCGTCTCAGGCGGCACGGTGCGGATCGTCGCGAGCGGCGTCGCCTCGCGCGGCCTCTGCGCGGACACGACGCTGGCCGTCACGGGCGGCTTCTTCGACATCTGCGCCTACGGCACGGCCTCGAACCTCATCATCGAACTGGAGGACGAAAGCGACCTCACCTCACGCGAACGAACGTCCGTTCGCCGTCCGCCACGCCTCGATCCTTGCGCCGAGTTCGGACGATTCGCCGCCGTACCAGCCGGGATACAGGTTGAAGCCGAGCGCGTCGGATCCGTCGGGCCGTCCGTGCCGTCCGCAACGTTCCAGCCGTGCGGCAGCGTGACGGGCGCGCCGTCCGCCCTCCAGCCGCCGTTCAGCGGGCGGGCAATCGAAGAGACGCCCCACGCGAGGGCGGACGCAAGAAGAATTGGCCTGAAAATCATGATGGCGGAGATTATACCCCACCCGCGCACAGCCGACAACCCCCCAGAATTTTTTTTTGGGGGGGGGGCAGGCTTCAGCATGAAAAGCGAAACCTCTCACTGCGCGACAGTCGGCGTGGCCGAACGGCTCGCCTTGCTCGAGGCGCCGAGGCGGAACGCGGCGAAGTCCGTTCGGGCGAGCTGCCGGAACGACAGGCCAGAAATGCGCCTAACTCCGCCACAGTCCGTGGAGGTTGCAGTAGGCGGAGGCGCTCTTCACCGTGTCGGACGGCACAAGCGCAAAGACCGCCTCGGGCCTGTCCCCCGGCTTCAGCGCCTTGCGCTGGTTGCCGTTTGCGGTTTCGAGGAAGATCCATTCGATGAAGTGGTCATCCGTCATGGGATGCGCCACCGCACCGATCGACACCGTGACCGTGTTCCCCGACTGCCTGCAGACGGGAACGTGCTTCTCCGCCGCGCCGTCCGTCGTGCCCGGCACGAGCTCGCGCATCGGCTGCCCGCAGCAGACCGTATCGACGGACGTCTCCTTCACCAGCGCGACAATCTTGCCGCACACATCGCACTTGCAGAACTTCATTTTCCTGTTTCCTTTCCGTTTCGTTTGCGTTGGAAGCGGCTGGGCGTCCGCGTTCCCCTGACACGGCCTCACCGACTCCTTGACGACGCACATGATAGCATTTGGCGGAAAAGAAGTCCGTTGTAATTACAACCGCATTGACGAAGCCAACCGTCTGATCTTTCAAATCAACGACGGCCCGTTCGTCATCAGATCCTGCACGGGACATTACGAGTAACGCCATTGCGCTCAACAAGTACTATGGCAGAGTAGGCATTGTGACAGTTAAGCTTACCCCATTTCGCTATTTCCCATTGCCGCCCTTTCGGCAAGCTTGCCGAACACGTGCGTCAAGGCGTACACATCACGACCCTCGCATTTATATAAATGCGAGGGTAGTTCCAAGAGTTCTTTCAGCGAGCCATTTGGATCGAGTGCGCCAAGGAGAAGTCCGTCGACATGGCCGAGGATGTGGCGGTTGCGCAAAGTGGCGGAGCGGGCATCAATGCGGCAGATGGATCGTGGCCAATCCTATGCACTGGGGTCTTATGCACTGGGGTCTGACCCCGTGGAAGTTAGACGCCTTGGTCGCGCGACGGGAAGAACGGCTATGCCTGGGGATCCTTCACGCCGACGGTCTCCCTTTGTCGCCTGCGGGGCGCCCGCAGCTCGGCGGTCGCCGAAGAGGTGTTCGGCAAGGGACCGCACATCGGCGTTCTGGGCGTTGACCGCTACACCGTCTACGGAGGTCCGTGGCACGGCGCGATCCAGTATTGCCTCGAACACTACAAGCGGAATGTGGAAAACCTCCTGGAAGCCGATCCCGGAAACGCGGAATACAGGAAGTACATTCCGCGCTTCATCGAGTTCCTCAAGGAAGCCATGACCCTGCGAAGACGGTTCAAGGGCGATGAGCACAACGACAGTCAAGGCGTGTCAGGGATGAAATCCTGAAATGGATTGCCCAACCGGTGGAAGACGGGAAACCCAAGGGATATTTCGAGTACATGTCGAACACCAGACACCGTTTCTTTCAGTGGGTTGACCATCCGGAAGTAGAAGCCGAGAACAACCTTCCCGAACGACGGCTAAAGCCCCTGGTAGTTGCACGCAAGGTCTGCTTCGGCTCTCAGTCGGAAAAGGGACTGAAGACGCGCGAAACACTCATGAGCATCGTCGATACGCTCGGCTTGAGATACGGCGATCCCGTACGCAAGCTGTCCGGCGTACTTGACGCTCTCGCACGGAATCCGAAGGCCGACATCTGCAGTCTCCTCTGGTCTGACAGGCAACCCTGACGCCCTATGCCCCCAGCGAAGCGTACCCCTGATGCGGATTGCTCGTTTGCACGGCGAGGAACGAGCCGCGCAAATGAGTAACCCATTACATCACACCCTTATCCCGGATTTTCGGGACGACTTGCCCTGACCCATTTCGAATCCACAGCAATCGTTGGCTCAAGTCCCTGTTCGGACGCCGCTGCGGCGTCCGACCCCGAAAAGTCTCTCGCGTTTCCGATGGCGGACAGCGAGCCTGTCTGTCATTGCCCAGTCGGAAAATCCGGGATAAGGGTGGAAAGTGGCGCATTGAAAATTTGGTGTCACCGGACGATCATCTTCAGGCCCAGCGGGTCGGTCAGGAGTTCGATGGCGCCCTCGGATGCCGCCGAAGACGCAAAGCGCGAATCGAACGCGCCCGTCTCGCCCGTCGCAGACGAACGGACGGCCGAGGCGAGGGACGTGAGCTCGACGGACGTTTCCGACACCGGCGCGTCCACCGTCTCGCGGTCGAGCTGATAGATCAGGCGCAGTCCGCAGTAAGGTTCGCAGGCCTCCTGCCAGATCTGGTAATTCAGGCTGCGCGACGTGCTGCGGCACGCGCGCGGCGTCGAGTTCCAGTTGCCGCCACGCGCAAAGTGCCGAAAGCGATCCCCGCCCACGTCACCGTCGGAATAGCCGCGAGGATCGACGAGCGTCTCGCCCGTCTTCCAGGCGGACGGGATCTTCAGCGCATCTGAGACGCCCGCGCGGTCGGCGCACCATTCGCTGACGTTGCCGTGCATGTCGTAGAGCCCCCAGGCATTCGGCCTGTAGCTGCCGACGCGTGCCGTCCCCGTGCCGTTGCCCTTGTAGCGGCCAAGCTCGTCGAGATGCGCGTTCGTCGCCTCGTCCGCCGCGCCGAGGTTGCCGCCGTCGTTGAAGTCCGCGTCCGTCCCCGCACGGCAGGCGAACTCCCACTGCGCCTCGGTCGGCAGGAAAAGGCGGTTCCCCAGCCGCGTGCGCGTCCGCAGACGGCCGATGAACGTGTCCGCCCCCATCGCGTAGATGACTTCGCCCTGCGCATTCGTCGGCCAGGCGGTCTGGTCGCCCCAGATGTCGCTCCCCGGTATCTTGCCCTCGAACGGACGAAGCCCGGCGTCGTCCGGATGGCGGAACGGACGCGAGCCCTGCACGGCCGCCCACTGCCACTGCGTGATCTCGAAGACGGCCATGTAGAAGTCCGCCGTGAACATCACCGCATGCGGATACTCCCAATCGGCCTCGTAGCCCAGACGATCCGTCCCCATCGTCCAGACGACGTCCTTCGCCGGAATCCGGCGCAGGAGCAGCCACGCCGTGCGGTAGGCGTCCGACTGGATGCCGCCCGGCAGCGAGGCTTCGTCCGCGAAGTAGCGGCGTTCGCCGGTGAGGATGTTGCAGGCCATGTACGTCGGCGCGGCATTCGTCGGGAATGCCGTGACCGTGACGCGGACGGCGCCGAGGTCGACCGCACCGAAGCGAATGTCCGGCAGCCAGTGGAACGTGCGGCCCGTGCCTGTCGGGACGATGCGGAAGACGTCGCCGACGGTCTCGGCCGTCCTCGGCTCCGGAAGCTTCACCCAGTCGCCCTGCGCATCCGCGAGCGTGTTCGTCCAGACGGCGAACGACACGACGGCATCGGCGACCGACAGGTCGTAGGTCACGGTCACGCGGCGCGTGGCCGCGTTCTGCGTGACGTCGAGAGACGAGACGACCGGCCCGTCGGACTCCGCTTCGGCCCGCGCCACGCCCGCCGCGGCCAGCGCTGCGACAAGAAATGCGAACGTCTTCATGTCAGCCTCCAAAATCACTCGACGAGCGTATAGGCAAGCCGGAAGCCCGCATACCGATCCGCCCCGTCTGCCCACGGGGAGCCGCTTCCGCCGCGATAGCCGCTTGTGCAGTCGCGGGGATCGCTCTTGTAGCTCCCGCCGCGGAAGACGTAATGCGTCGTTGCGGCATCGGCCGCCCCCGCCACCGGACCCTTCGGGTCGATGTAGCACTTGGTCGCATCACTGTAGGAATCCATTCCGTTCCAATTGCGATGATCACGGCAGGCTTCCTTGACGTTGCCGTGCATGTCGTAGAATCCCCAAGCGTTCGGCCTGTAGCTGCCGACGCGCACGGATGCGCCCAGCCCGCTGCCCTTGTAGTTCCCGTACCGGTCGAGATGGGCGTTCGTCGTCTCTTCCGCCGCGCCGAGGCTGCCGCCGTCGCAGAACTCGGTCGGGCTGCCCGCGCGGCAGGCGAACTCCCACTGCGCCTCGGTCGGCAGGAAGAGGTAGACGCCCAGCCCCGTCCGGGCGCGGGCCTTGGCGAGGATTTCGTTGTCCGAAGCGTTGGCCGCGTAGTCGTTCGCCACAGTTCCGTCGGGGAAGGGAATCATGCTGCCGCCGCAGAGGCTCTCCACGGGGAAGCCCGAATTGCCGCCCTCCTTCACCTCCCACGGCCGCGTGTCGTCCGCATCCGTCGGCACCGTTCCCCTGAACAGGGCAACCTGGTGGCGCGTCGTCTCGAAGACGCCGAGATAGTAGTCCTCGGTAAAGCCGACGAGGTGTGGCGTGTCATAGTACGAGAGATAGGCGCGCTGGCCTTTCGGCGTCCCCATCAGGAACGTCTGCCCCTTCGCGTGGACTTTCCGCATGACGTACAGGTGCGTTCGGTAGGCATCGGAGTCGATGCCGCCCGGCAGCTGCGAGACGTCGTCGTAGTAGAACCGCGCGCCGTTGACGAGGTTGCAGACCATGTAGTCCGGCGGCGTGTTCGTCGCAACGGCCTTCACGACGGCGCGTACGCGATTGGGGTCGGTGACGGTGTGCCCGGCCCACGCCTTCTGCGGCGCCCAGTGCATCTGGCGGGCCGCGCCCGGCTGCACGAGCCGGAAGGCGTCGCCCGTGACGTGGGTCACGTTCGAGAGGCCGATCGAGGCCCAGCGCGTCACGCCCGCCGCGTCCACGCCGTTCGTCTCGATGTCCAGCGTCACGATGCCGGGCGCGCCCGACAGCGCGTAGGTGATCGTCACCTTGCGCGTGCCTTCCGGCTGGACGAGCGTGACGTCCGACACGACCGGCGGCTCCATGGCGAATGCGCCGCCGCACAGGGCCGCGCCAACGATTGCGAGTGCTTTCATTGCTCTCCTCTCTTTTCGTTTTCAGTTTCGTTCGTGGTTACGGTAAATGTCCCCTCGGCGACGGAGCCGCCGACGAAATCCTGCGCGCGCACCCGCCAGGTGCCCGCCCGGTCGTTGAGCGCGAGCTGGAACGTCCGCGTGCCGCGTCCGTCCATGCAAGGCACGACGCGCGAATAGAGCGGATGCCGCGCGCCCGTCGGATCGGTCACGGTCACGTCCACGGGGCTGAACCGCAGACCCGGCAACGCGAACGTGACGGCGACCGCCTCGCCGCGGCGGACGGTTTCGGGCAGATGGAGTTCGAGACGGCCCGCCACCTCCGGCAGGATGGCATAGAACGCGGCTTCGGCCTTGCCCAGCTTCACCTCGAACGAGGGCACGCAGCCGAGCGACCGCGCGCGGCGCATGTCGTGGATATGGCGCGGCCCCGGCAGCGAAACGTTGACCGTCGTCACGTCCGGGCCCTTTGCGTAGGTCTCGCGCACGAATCCGAGATACCGATCCCGCCCGCCGTCCGCCGGATGGTAGACGAACGCGCGCACGCCCTGGCCGGGCGTCTCCGAAAGGACGATCTCGCGCGGCGGCAGCTTCGCCCCGACCTGCGCCATGAGGGACGCGACGGTCGCGCCGGCGAGGTCGAACGCGACAAGCCCGTCGAGTCCGCCGCGCGGCCGGAGCGTGCAATGCTCGTTCATGACGTTCGAGAGCGCGTCGCCCAGGACGAGCCCGCCGCGCCGGGCGAACGCGGCGATCTCCGCCGCCTCGCGATCCGAGAGCGCGGCGGACTGCGGCAGCGCCAGGATCTTCGGACACCCCTTCTCACGCAGGACGCCCCGCTCGATCTCGCCGTAGGCCACGAAGCGGTACGGGACATGCGCGTCGTCCAGCAGCTTGCACCAGCGCGACCGCGCGGAGAGGAACGCCTCGGAACGTCCTTCGATGGCCGCTGCGTGGATCGACGCCTGGGAATAGTGAATCAGCGCCTGCGGCACTTCGCGCACCCGGCGCAGCAGCATCCCGCCGCCGCGCCGCAGGTCGGCCACCGCCGCCTGGAGGTCGGTGACGGCCTTCGGCAGCGTGTAGTCGGGGTCGAGGAAGTTCATGCCGTCGTAGAACGAGACGCCGAAGTTCCGGAAGCGGAACGCATCGAACCAGGCGCGCCGCCCGACGTCGGGTCCCGTCGCGCCGTAGCCGTACCAGGGCTTGATCAGCGGCGTCCCGAACGAGCGCATGATCTCGGCGAGGTTGTCGCTGTCGTAGGCGGCGGCGATGTCGATCACGTCGGCCAGCAGCCACATGTCCATGCCCGTGTAGCCGTTCGGCGGCTGAGTGCCGCTCATGTCGAGCCGCACGCCCGGCGCCTCCTCGGAGATGATCCGCTTCACGGACGCGAAATAGCCGCAGTAGGAGATCTCCATGTAGCGGCGGTGGTCGGCCCAGGCCGCGTAGGCCCGGTCGCCCTTGTGCCGCTCGCGGGCCTCGGCCGTCGTCAGCGGCACGACGTCGCGCCAGTCACGGAATTCGCTGCGCCACTCGGCGTTGAGGCGGTCAAGCGAGCCGCCGTACTGCCCCTTGAGCCAGTCGCGGAACGCCGCCAGCGTCCGGTCGCAGAAGCAGAAGTCGAACGGAATCGACCACAGCGTGAGCGAGTTCTCGTCACCCGCGTCCAGCGAAGCGGGCGCAAAGCGGTTGAACGCGCGCGTCAGGCTCCGGACGCGCGCGGCGTCGTTCGTGCGCCAGGCCGGGTCGTCGAAACAGGGCTTGCGGCAGAGGTACGCGCGGTCGCCCGTCTTCGCGTACGGCTCGGCAAAGCCCTTCAGGAAGTTGCCGAGATGCGTGCCGGCGACGGGGAAGTCCGTGCCGAAGCCGGCCTTGGCCGTCTCGCGGAAGAGGCGGCAGGTCTCCGTGTGCCAGAAGCGGATCTCGTTGACGCCGCCGTCGTGGTAGCGCTGCAGGCGAAGCGGCGAGAGATAGCGGCGAAGCCCGTAGCGCTGGGCCATCTCGCCAATGGCGAACGGCAGGCATGGCTCCTCCGGCGGCGGTCGCGGCGCGAAGACGTCGCACCGGCGGCGGTCGTGCACGACGCCGCCCCGCGAAACCGTCGCCTCCACCGTGAAGATTCCCGTCGGATTCTCCTGCGGCTTGAGGACGAAGTCTCCCGCCGCGTCGGGAACGGCCGTCGCCAGCAGGCGCCCGCCGCCGTCGAAGAGGCGGACGGCCGCCTCGCCCGTGCCGCGCACCATGCCGACGACCGCCCCGCCCTTCCAGTCGGCGTCCAGCGCCTGCACGGCCAGCCCCGTCTCGACGCGACAGACGGCGTGCGCCCAGTCCAGCGTCGCGCCCTTCGCGTCGAGGAGGACGAGGTCGCAGATGTTCAGCCCCGGGCCGAGCGGGCCCACGTCCAGCGCCAGCGCTTCCTGCGCCGCGCCAAGCTCCGCCGTGCGCTCCCGCTGCGTCCGCGACGGGACGTTCCTCGTCATCACGCGCGCCCGCACGGCGCCGCCGCCCGTCCGCCGCGCCGTGAGCCGTCCCTCGGACGAGAGCGCGACGTCGGACAGCCGGCAGCCGGACGACAGCCCCGCCGCCCAGAGGACGGCCCGCCCGATCGCGCCGAGCGAATAGTCCGCATAGCGGAAGTCCGGCTCTTCCGTCGCGTCGTCGAGATACGGCGTCAGTCCGCCGCCGCGCGCATCGTAGCGGAAGACGACGCTGCGGTTGCCCAGTTCCGAAACGCCCGCGACGGACACCGCCGCCTTCCCGGCCGTCGAGCGGTGCGGGATGAGGTCTTTCGGCAAGCCGCGCAGCGGATCGTCCGCCGCCGAGGGCGCGGCGACCGACAGCGCGGCCGCGAGGTCGTCCGGGAAGCGCGCGTCGATCGCGACGAGACCCATGCCGCGCTTGAGCCGATCGGCGATCCGCGCACGGTTCGCCGCATCGACCTTCGCCATCAAGTCACCGCAGGCGACCAGCACCTGCGGGTTCTTCGCGAGTTCCCCCTTCAGCGACAGGTTCATGTCCTCGTATGTGAAGCTGTTGTAGCGCGCGCTCATGCCCCAGCTCAATTCCGTCGTGCTGGAGGCGATGCGCACGGCCAGCGGACGCAGGTCTACGCGCTCCTTGAGCTCGACCGCCTCGCGCAGATGGCGCAAGTCCGTGAGGAAGAGGACGGTCGGCCGGCCGCCGGCGAAGGGACGAGCCCAGGCCGTGTGCGGCGAAACGACCGCATCCGAGAGCGTCAGCGCGAACGGCTTCATCTCGGCGGGCACGGCCTTTTTGCGCTTTGGGGCGAAGCGCAAGCCCGCGGCAAAGGCGCGGTCGGCCTCGTAGGCCTCGACGCCGCCGACGGAAGCCGCGACGCGGAGGGCCTTCAGCCCCGCCGCCGACGGTGCCATGCGCCGCGTTTCGACCGCGTCCGGCGTCAAGGCCCACACGTCCGTCTGGATGCCCTTCTGACCCGCAACGCCAACCGTGCGGACAGACACGTCGGCCAGCCGCCGCGCGGCGGAGGCGACCGCCATGCCACAGCCTCCGGCAAGACCACGCCCGCTGGCGATTCCGTTCTCCGCGCCGTCGGGGACGCCGATGCCGCGCACCGGATAGAGGCGGAAATCCGTCTCGAATGTGCCGCCCGCCGGAATCTTGACGGGCACGAACCACCATTCCACCGTGCGGTTGTCGTCCCCGCCCAGCCACAGGTAATTGCCGGCCAGACGGGAATAGTCGAGTTCGCAGACCATCGACGCGCCCGTCTTCTCGCAGCCGGCCGCGACCCAGCCCGCGACGGCATTGGTGACGACAACCTCGTGTCCGCGCGACGGATACTGCCGGACGCCCGTCGGCGTCGGCAGGTAGTACGTCTGCCCATCGACGCCGCGCAGCGTCCAGGCCAGGCGGAAGTACGGCTCGATCACCGAATCCGCCATCGCCTCGGGGAGATTGCGGTAGACGTAGCGGACGGAAAGGGCGGACGACAGGCGCTCCAGCCGGAAGGACTTGGCCACCTCCAGGAACGGATAGCCGGGCGGTGCCAGCAGACGAAGCCGCAGTTCGACGGCATCCGCCGACTCCTCGACGACCTCCGCCTCGTATGGCCGCTTGAACGTGTTGCCGCCGACGCGCAGGCGGTCTGTGAACAGGCGGGCCTCGGGATGCGTCGCGCCCGCGAAGTTCTCGCCCGTGGCCTTGACGAGGAGTTCCCGGCACGTGCCGCCGAGGGCCGGCTCGAAGACCGCGCGCAGATAGGCATTCTCCAGCGTGACGAGTCCGTCCTTGCTGCGGACTGCGCAGCCCGCGAGGTCTTGCCGCGGCGGCGGCAGTTCGCGGAAGACAAACCCGTCGAACCAGGCCGTGCCGGCCCGGCGCGACCGGGCGTACAGCGTGACGCGGCGAATCGGGCGGATGGGCCGGAATTCCTGGACGATCCGCTGCCAGTCGTGCGTACCGCCGTCGAAGCAGGCGCGCGGCGCGGCCCAGGCCTCCGAGCCGTCCGCATACGTGACGCGCAGTTCGAGGCCGAAGAGCGCGTGCCGAAGTTCCGCCTCCTCGGAGAGGTCCTTCGTCTTGACCGAGCAGCCGTAGACGAACGGCGACGGCTCAGGCTGGTTGAGTTCGACGATGCAATGTGCGAGGGCCTGTCCCTGCCCGACCTCCTCGTTGGCGGCGCGTTCGAAGCGGAGGCTTCCGCCGATGCCGTCGCAGCTGACGGTCGCGTCATACGCGCACTGCCAAAGCGTCCACCCATTCGCGTTGCCGTCAAACGACGGATTCGGCAGGGATGCCGCCGAGGCGCCGAATGCCACGGCGGCGAAGGCGAGCGCCCACGCGCCCCTGATGCGGCCGAACGGCCCTTTAGACTTCATCTGATCGATCATGACGCCCGCATTATACCAAATTTCTCCTTGGCCTCGCAGAAATTGGGGGTGCATTGTGCACGTCCGCAATCAGTCGGCCTCGCGCAGCGCCGAGAGGATCGCCTCCGGCGTGATCGGCTGGCCCTTCGCGCGCAGGACGACGAGGCGCGTGATGAGCGCCGACTCGAAATCCGAGAGGCACACGCCGTCCTTGCGGTCTTGCAAGATGCGCAGGAGGTCGTTCGCCGTCAGCTTCTCCCGCGCGACCTCCTTCTGCGGCACGAAGAGATCCGTGAACCGCAGCGCGAGCGCCGTCAGCGGCGAGAGGAGCCGCGCCATGACCTCGTAGGCGCCCGCGAGCCGGAGGATGCGCCGGAGCGGACGCGCCGCGCAGAGGAGCTTCGGCATGAACTCGGACGTGTAGAGCACCGTGAACGCCGCGAGGAAGCTCCAGACCGCGCGCCCCGTCGCGCTCTCGCCGAAGAGCCGCACCGACAGCGCCGCCGTCGCCGCCGAGTAGGTGACGTTCGCGAGGTTGTTGCCGATGAGGATCGTCGTCGTCGTGCGGCCCATGTCCTGCAAGGCGCGCTGAACCTTCTTCGCCTTGCGTCCGCCCTCGTGCGCGAGGTGCAGGATGCGCTCGCGGCTCACCGAGAGGAAGCCCGTCTCCGCGCCCGAACAGAACGCCGACCATGCGAGCGCGAGCAGCGCAACCAGAATCAGCAGGAACACCGTCATGCGTCGTCCTCCTCCGTCCGTTCGACGGCCTCGTCGGTTTCCGCGAGAATCGCCGCATCGTCGTCTTCCGTCTCGCGTGCAAGGACTTCGAGCCGCACGAGCGTGACGCGGCGGTGGCGGCGCTTGAGGACGGTCGCGCGACAGCCGTCCGCCTCGATCTCCTGCCCGACGTGCGGGATGCGCTCGGCGTGGAACTGCACCCAGCCGGAAAGCCGGTCGGCGTCCTCCGCCTCCAGCTCGACATCGAGCGCGCGGTTGATCTCGTCCAGTGACGCGCGTGCGTCGATCTCCCAGACGTTCGGGCCCTTCTGCACGATCTGCGGCTCCTCGTTCGCCGAGCTGCCGAAGACGCCGGGGCCGACGATGAGCTCCAGGATGTCGTTCGGCGTGATGATGCCGGCCGTGCCGCCGTACTCGTCCAAGACAACCGCGAGCGGCTTGCGGCTCTTCGCGAACGTGACGAGCAGGTCGTCGAGCGTGACGGTCTCGGGCACGAAAAGCGCATCCTCGACCGCGCCCGTCTCGCGCACGAGCACGCCCTCGATTGCGTCGGGCGTCCGCCGATAGACGGGCAGGTAGTGGTGCTTCGCCGTGCGGGCGAACGCCGCACGTTCAGCCTCGCCGCCGCGCGTCAGGTCGAAGCCCTCGATGTCCACGCGCGGCGTCATCTCGTCATTCGCGGAAAGCTCGGAAAGCCGCAGCACGCCCTCGACCATCTCGGAATCCTTGGCTGACACCTCGCCGCGCTCGACGGCCGACTCCAGGACGGAAATCAGCTCCTCGTCCGACAGGGCGCGGCGTTCGCGTTCGAGCGCCGGGCCGAACGCGCGCGACGTGAAGCGCAGCACGACGTTGAACGGCGTGAGGACCCGACGCCAGAACCCGAGCAGCACGGCATAGGTCGGCGCGAGCGATTCAGCGAACTTGAGCGCGAGCCGCTTCGGCGTGATTTCGCCGAAGACGAGCAGGAGCACCGTCATCGTCGGAACGGCGAGCCACGCCGAGCCGGGGATCCAGCGCGCAAAAAGCCGGTAGCCGAGCGTCGCGATCGCGAAGTTGACGAACGTGTTGCCGACAAGGAGCGTCGAGAAGAGGATCGCCTTGTCGGCGAGCGCCCCGGCGATCAGGCGGTCAGCCTGCGCGCTCCGCGCCTTGATCCGCGCGCGCTGCGCGCCCGTCAGGGAGAACAGGACGGTCTCGGCGCTCGAAAAGAACGCCGAGAGGGCCAAGAGGACAACGAGAAGGAGAATCATCGGCAATCAACGGTCGCTTGCACATTTTTGACGAGAATCAACCCCGTATCGTGCACATTTTTGCCTCACCGAAGCACCTCTTCAGCACCCGCCGCATCCCGTTCGTACCGTTCGCGGACGCGCAGGAAGAGCCAGCCCGTCACGGGCACCGTAAAGATGTAGAGGATGCCGAGCGAGCCGATCGCGAGCCAGAAGTTCGAGACGAGGAACGCGACCAGCAGGAGAAGCCCCGCGAGGACAAGCGGCAGGTGCCGCTTGGAGACGTGCAGGTGCTTGAGCGAGATCGTCGGCAGGCGCGAGGCCATGAGCGACCCGACGAAGAGCAGCATGAAGACGCCCGTCCACGGGTTCTGCAGCACCGTCGCCAACGACGGGGACAGGCCCTTCGCGTCGAGCGCGAGCGAGAGGATCGCCGGCGAGAGCAGCATCCAGCAGCCGCCCGGCGCGGGCACGCCCGTGAAGAAGTGCGTCCAGTACGGCGCGGTCTCCTGCTCCAGCATCGTGTTGAAGCGCGCGAGCCGGAAGCAGTCGCACATCGCGTAGTAGAGCGCGCAGCCGAGCACGATGCGGATGAACGGCCGCGCGACGACCGAGCCGTCCGCCAGCGTGTGGTCTGGCCCGCCCGTCATCCAGAAGTACATGAACATCGCCGGCGCGACACCGAAGTTCACGAAGTCGGCGAGCGAGTCGAGCTCCGCGCCCAGCTTGGAGCTCGCGTTCAGGAGCCGCGCGATCCGCCCGTCCATCCCGTCGCAGATGCAGGCGACGAGCAGTGCCCACAGGGCCGGCAGGAACCGGCCCTCGGACGACAGCGAGATCGACGTGATGCCCGCACACGCCGCGAGCGACGTCACGAGATTCGGGACGATCGCGCGCAACGGCACACGATCGTGCCGCGCCTCGCGCGGACGACGCCGACGACCTCTCAAGCGGAAACGGCTCATGGCACTTACCTGACCGAGATGTGAATGCCGCCCTCGGCCGCCGGGGCGGACGGCTTCGGCTGCTGCTGGGCCTTCGCCGCGTTCTTGCGCGGCGGCCCGATCAGGCAGAAGTGGATGCGCCCGTCGGTCTTCGGGGCCTGCTCGACCGAGCACTCGCCCTGGATCATCGACAGGACTTCGGCGATCTTGTCCTCGCCGATGTCGCGGTGGGCGTTCTCGCGCCCACGGAACTGGAGCGACAGGCGCACCTTGTTGCCGTCGGCGAGGAACTCGCGGATCTGCTTGAGCTTGTGCTGGATGTCGCCGACGTCGGTGCCGGGATGGAACTTGATCTCCTTCACCTGCGTCGCCTTCTGCGACTTGCGCTGCTGCTTCTCGCGGATGGACTGCTCGTACTTGAACTTGCCGTAGTCCATGATCTTGCAGACCGGCGGCTGGGCGTTCGGCGTGATCTCGACCAGGTCGAGCCCCCGGCTGTCCGCCAGCTTCTGCGCCTCGCGCGTCGCCATGACGCCGAGCATTTGACCCTGAGCATCAAGAACGCGCACCTGCGGTACGCGGATCTTGTAGTTGACACGAGTGAACTGTGCGATAACCCACCTCTTTTATTTGGTTAATGGTTCGTGTATTCTACCACATTCAGCGGACAAAAGGCAAGTGCGCGACGGCCTCCTCGCGGAAGCGCGGCAAGCGGCCCGTGCGCGCGAACAGCGCGGCCTCGGCGCGCTGGCCGTCGTAGAACGCCGTGATGCAGTCGCCGCGCGCCTGCGAATCGGACGCGATCGCCTCCGACAGCTCGACGCGGCTCGCGCTGCCGACGGCGAACTGCGCGCGCACCGTCTCCAGGTTCTCCGCCGCGCTGCGGACGGACGCGCGGGCGCTCGTGACGGCCTCGCGCGCATTGTCGCGGTTCGCGACCGCCGTCTCCAGCTCGACCGACAGCTGCTGCTCGGCCGCATCCACGTCCGCCGCCGCGCTTTCGAGCGCGACGACCGCCCGATCGACGGCCGTCGTCTTGCGGAAGCCCTGGAAGAGCGTCTGCGAGGCGGTCACGCCCCAGCGGAAGACCCAGAGCGGATCCGTCCAGCTGAGCGACGCCGTCGCCGAGACGGACGGATACAGGTCCGCAATCGCCGCATCGACCGTGTGCGAGGCCGCGCGGAGTTTCGCGCGGGCGACGCGCAGCGCGGGCGCGTTCGTGCGCGCGAACGCGAAGGCCGCGCCGACATCCTCGTCCGTTGCGGCAAAGCCGCGCCGCACCGAATCGACGCCGACCGGATCCGTGCCGAACGCCGTCTGCCAGGTGCCGCGCGCCACGTCGACGCCGAGCGCCTGAAGCAGCGTCGCCCCCGTCGTCTCGACGCGGTTCGACGCGGCAACGACGGCCTGCCGCGCCTGCGCGAGGTCGAGCCGCGCCCGCAGGACGTCCAGCCGGTTGGCCTCGCCCGCCGCGCGGCGCTCCTCCGCCTGCGTCAGGTGCTCCGCATACTGCTGCGCGTTCGTCTGCGCGACCTCCAGGAGCGCGCGCCGCTCGAAGAAGTCAAAGTAGGCCGTCGCGACCTCCTGAAAGACCGCAAAGCCCTCGTCCGCCAAGGACTGTTCGGACGCCACGACCTGTTCGGCCTGCGCCCGCGCCTTCGCGGCGTAGCGCCCGAAATCATAGACCAGAAGCTCAAGCGACAGCGCGGCGGACGGCCCGCCGCGCGTCCGCCAGAGGTCGCCGTCGTCGATCTGCACGGCCTCGCTCGACTCGCTGTGCCCGCCGGAGACCGACAGCTTCGGCGCCGTCCACGGCGTGTCGCTCAGGATCGGCGCATCGGCCGCGAGGGCCTTGAGCGCCAGCCGCGCGTCCCGCACCGCCAGCGTCTTCGAGACGACGGACGGACGGTTCGTCAGCGCAAACTCGACCAAGCGCGCGAGCGGCCAGCCGCGCAAGTCGACCTTCTCCGCCGCAACGCCCGCCGCCGCGTCATTTCCCTTCGCCGCGAGCGTCGTCTGCGCCTCGCGCGCCTCGCGCACCGTCGAACAGCCGACAGCCGCCGCCAGCGCCAGGCCGAACGCCAATCTCCCTTTCACCATCTTCATGGGGAGATATTATACCGACCGTCAGGGCCGTGCGTCAAGTGCGATCGACCAGTCACCCGTCGCGCAGTTGAAGAAGCAGCGGTAGGTCGTGCCGTCCGGCGCGCGGCGGAGAAAGAGGAGCTCGTCGTCCGGATCGTCCGGCTCCAGCCAGACGATTTCGCCCTGCGCGCCGAATGCGGGCTCGCGCTTCAGGGCCGTCAGGCGGCGAATCGTCGCCACGCGGCCCGGTTCGGGCGGGTTCGCCCAGTCGATCGGCGTCGGCCCGAAGATCGAGTAGCGCCCCTGCCAGCCGATCTCCTGTCCCATCCAGAGCATCGGCACGCCGTCCAGCGCAAACGAGAGCGCAAGCCCGCACGCGGCACGCTTCGGCCCCCACGCCCGCTCCTTGACATTGCCTGCCCCTGGGGGCGGAATCTCCGGCTGAAGCCCGCCTTGCAAGCCCAATCCGAAACTGCTATACTGTCACCGTCAAGCAAGAAGGCATCGTCAGCACAGGGCTATGCAACGGGTGTTGCACTGGCTATTGGCTGGCGGGTACTTTTTGCCGTGCGGTCGCGGCGCGAAAAGCCTCGTGTCCGCCTTCGGGAAACAGGTGACAAGGAAACAGGTGACAATGAGAGCAGCGGAGACGAAACCGCCCGTCCTGCCGGAAGCGGACGGCCCTCTTCGGGGAAAGCGTTCGCGCAGGCGACTGCGCGACGTCCCCTGCACGATGTGCGAACTGGTCGATCGGCCCGGTCGCCGGGTCGTCGACCTGTCGCCCTTCGGCTTCCCTGAGATTCCCGTCGTGGGGGAGACGTATGCGCCGCGGACGACGCACGGGTCGATCTTCCACCGCCATGCGGGCTGCATCGAGATCACCCTGTGCGTGAAGGGAAGCGCGAAGTTCGACTGCATCGACCGCGTGTGCTCGCTTCTGCCCGGGCAGGTCTTCGCCTCCCAGCCGGACGAGGTCCACCGCCTGCGGATGAACCAGAAGGGCATTTCCCTCTTCTGGCTGTTCTTCCGCGTGCCGGCCGGGCGCGGGCCGCATTCCGTCCTCGGGCTTCCGTCCGACGAGACGGCGCATCTCCTGGCGCGCCTGCGCACGCTTCCGCGGCGGAGCTTCGCCGTCGGCGACGAGGCGAAGGAGGCCTTTGCGGCGCTTTTCCGCGCCTATGACCTGCCGGAGCGGCCGGCGGGGGCGAAGTCGCTGGCCATCCGGATCGCCGTCCTCCGGCTTCTTGCGGCCATCCTGCTCGCCGAACGGGGCGCGCGCGCCGCCGACCCGTCGGCGGATGCGCCCTTTGTCCGCCTGATCCGCGAGATGCGCCACCATCCGGAGGACCCGTTCGACGTCGACCGTCTCATCCGGGAGACGGGATTCTCCCCCAACACCATACTTTCGCGCTTCCGCCGGCTGACGGGACTGGCGCCCGGCGCGTTTCTCACGCGCTGCCGCATCAGCCGGTCCAAGGAGCTGCTGGCGAAGTCGGGGCAGTCCATAACCGAAATCGCGTGCCAGCTGGGCTTTGCGTCGTCGCAGCACTTCGCGACGCGCTTCCGCCAGGAGACGGGGCAGTCTCCGAGCGAGTGGCGCGATGTACAGAAAAACGCAAAGTAGCCACGCGAACGCCTCGTGCGCGGACGATATGCTATTCTTCTCTCCGATGAGAAGATATGCACTTTTCCTGCTTGCCGCGTTCCTCGCGCCCGCCCTGCCGGCCGGGGTCGCGCAGGACGGTCCGTTCGGGACGCGGTACGACTACGCGTTCGGCGCAGACGGCTGCTTCCGCACGGCGCACGGCACGTCGGCGCGGGAGCCGGTCGCCCCCGTGCCGGAGAGGTGGTGCGGCTACTTCTCCGGCGGCTTCGGCGTCGTCCCCTCGGGGCTTCAGCATCTCGTCGTGACGAACGGGGGAATCCGGGCGGGGGCGCTCGTCTATCACACCGTCACCGACCGCTGGTTCGAGACGAATCCGGCCCGGCTGGGCGTCCGTCCGCCCTATTCGTGGATCAACTACGCGGTCATCGGGCTCTACCTTCTCGGCATGGCGGCGATGGGGTTCTGGTTCATGCGGCGGAACCGTTCGTCGGACGACTACTTCCGGGCGGGGGGAAGGCTGCCGTGGTGGGTCGTGAGCCTGTCCATCTATGCGACGATGTTCTCCTCGATCACCTTTCTTTCGATTCCGGCGATGAGCTTTCTCGGGGACTGCCGTTATTTCGTGCTCGCTTTCGGGATATTCCTTCTGGCCCCCGTCGTGGTGAAGTGGTATCTGCCGTTCTTCCGCCGGCTGAACCTGACGAGCGCCTACGAGTTCCTGGAAGTTCGCTTCAATCTCGCGGCGCGCCTGTTCGCGTCCGCCGCGTTCGTGGCCTTCATGGTCGCCCGCACGGCCATCGTCACCTACCTGCCCGCCGTGGCCATCGCGGCGGTGACGGGGCTGGACGTCAACCTGTCCATCGTCGCCATTTCGCTCGTCACGATACTCTATTGCACGGTCGGCGGGGTCGAGGCCGTGGTCTGGAGCGATTTCGTGCAGTCCGTCATACTCATCGGCTCCACGATCGCCATCCTCGTGTTTCTCGTCGTCGGCACGGACGGCGGGTTGTCCGGTTTCGTGCAAATGGGGGCGGCGGCCGGCAAGTTCCGCGTGTTCGATTTCGTCCTCGACTGGACGAAGCCCTGCTTCTGGGTCGCGTTCGTCGGCGGAATCGTCGCCAACCTGGCCAGCTACACCTCCGACCAATGCGTCGTCCAGCGCTACATGACGACACGCGACGAGGCGGGGGCGGCGAAGTCGATTCTGTTCAACGGCGTTCTTTCCGTCGTGAATTGCGCGGTCTTCTTCGTCATCGGCGTGGCTCTGTGGACGTTCTTCGCCTCGCATCCCGAGCAGTTGGGGGCCGTTCTGGAGAAGAACGACGCGGTGTTCCCCGTCTTCATCGCGAACAGCCTGCCGACGGGATTTTCCGGGCTCGTGCTGGCGGCGGTTGCGGCGGCGACGATGAGCACGCTGTCGGCGAATCTCAATTCGGCGGCGAGTGCCGTCACGGCCGACTTCTACGCGCGGCTTGTGCCGGGGGCGACGGAGCGCGGCAAGTTCCGCTGCGGCGTCATCTCGACGGTCGTCACGGGGCTGTTGGGCGGGGCGTTCGCGCTCGTCCTCGCAAATGCGCAGATCCTTTCGATTTACGACGAGTTCCAGCGTTTTCTCGGCATTCTCACGGCCGGGCTGGGCAGTTTGTTCTTCATGGGCGTATTCATGAAGCGGGTGAACGGCGCGGGTGCGCTGGCGGGGCTTCTGGCGAACTATGCCGTGACGATCGGTCTCGATCGCGTGGCGTTCCCCGGGAAGCCCCATCTCCTGCTCTACGGTACGCTCGGCATGGTGGTCTCATTGATTGTCGCGCCCATCGTAAGCGCGGCGGTCGGAGCAAAAGGGAAGGGAAAGGGAGAAAATGTTGGGTCCTGAACTGACGGGAAATGAATTCGGGGGCATGGCGGGGGCCTGGGCGGCTCTCTTCACGCCGTATGACGAAAAAGGCCGCGTCAACGGCGAAATGATCGCCCGCATCGTGGACTACGGGCTGTCGAACGGCCTGCGCGGATTCTACCTGACGGGCACGACGGGCGAATGGTGGCTTTTGTCGGTCGAGGAACGGTGCGAGGTCATGAAGGCCGCCGTCGAAGCCAACCGCGGGCGCGGCAAGCTGATTGCCCACGTGGGGGCGAACTGTACGGACGATTCCGTGCGGCTGGCCCGGTACGCGGCGGAAATCGGCGTCGACTGGATCAGTTCCATCACGCCGCAGCTCTACCGCACGTCCTTCGCGGCGACCTACTACCACTATCGCACCATCACGGCGGCGACGGACTTGCCGTTCCTCATCTATTCGATGGGTTCGGCGCTCGTTCCCGAACGCGACGTCCGCTTCTTCGACCTGCCGAACGTGAAGGGAATCAAATACACGGGGCGCGACTATTACGCGGCGCAATGCCTGCACCGGAAACTCGACCGCGAGACGATCTGGTTCGCCGGGTGCGACGAGCAGCTTCTCTGCGGTCTGGCCCTGGGGAACGTCTTCTCGGGCGGCATCGGCACGACTTACAACATCATCCCGGGGCATTTCGCCCGCATTTGCGCCCTGGCCGCCCGGAACGATTTCGCGGCGGCGGCGAAGGTGCAGGACGAGGCGAACCGGGTCGTCGAACTGATGATCGAGTCCGACAACTGGAGTTATCGCAAGGCGATGATGAAGTTCATCGGGCTTGACTGCGGCTGCTACCGCAAGCCGTTCGAACCCCTGACGGAGGCCCAGTATGCGGACTACGCCCGCCGCTTCGCCGCGCTGGGCGTCGTGAAGGAAAACGCCGCGCTCCACGCGGCCGCCGTTTGAAGTCGGGAAACCGGAAACAATTTGAATTTGAGAAACAAAGAGAAAAGAAAGATGCATAAATCAACTGTGTGCACCTGTGTGCTGCTGGCCCTGTCCCTGGGCGGAAACGCCGTACGGGGCGAGGATACGAACGCAAAGAAGGAGTCTCCTCTCGAGGGAGCCGTGTACATCAAGTCGCAGGAGGCGGTCTCGGAAGTGCCCGTGGAGGAAATCGAGTACCATCTCGCGTGGGCCAAGACTCCGTTGCGGGCGGACGGCGATCTCGCCAAGTGGCGGAAACTGGGCGTGAAGCCCGTTCGGCTTGCCGGCGGCAAGCACGTGTCGTGGCTTTCGGGGGCCTACCACGGTGACGCGGACCTGTCGGCGGATGTCTACCTCGCGCGCGACTTCGACAACCTCTACATCGGCGTTCAGGTCGCGGACGACGAGCCCCCGGCCCCCAACCGCATCGAGGTCGCCTTCACGCGGGCGGACTGCCGGCCGATCCATGGCTGGCGCGACGTGGGCGAACGCTATCTGGCGGACGACGTGCATTTCGCGTTCGTCGATGACGGCAAGGGCGGCGTGGGCGTGCATGTCGTACGTTCCCAGAATCGCATGGAATGGGGAACGTTGCAGGCGGCCTGCGGCAGCGAGACGGAACGCCGCGCGATCCTGGAGCAGGACGGCCCCGTCTCCGCGGCGGATTCCAAGCTGTTCACTTGCCGCAAGGGGTCGTTCACGGAGATTGCGATTCCCTGGAAGACCCTGCTGCCGATCGACCCGGTGAGAGGGGATGCGTTCCGCATGAACATCTCGGTTTCCGATCGTGACGGGGACGGGGCGGGCGCCGCCGCGAACTACGGCGTCGTCGCCTGGACGCCCGGTCTGGCCGGGACCTACAGCGGTGGGCACTTCGCGCGCGTCGTCTGCGACCCGCCCGCGGGCGCGACGGCGACAACGGCCTATGCCCAGGTTCCGAACCACACCTTCCTGCGCAAGGAGGCGGCGTTCGACGTGTCCGTTCATGCGGGCGCGGCGTTCAGGGGCGACCTCGAACTCGTCAATGCGGCGGACGGCAAGGCGTTCGCGTCGAAGCCGCTCGAGCTCGGCGCGGGCGCGACCACCAACTTCGTTCTCGCGGTGGATCCCGAAATGATGCCCGAAGGCAAGAACGCGTTTGCCGTGCGTTTGGGCGGCGTCAGGACCTTCCCGGTCCACGTGCCCGCCGTCGGCAACCGTGCGCAGGTCTACCACCTTGCGGGCGTTCAGGCGCGGATTGCCGCGCTTCGGAACGACCTCTCGGCCTACTCCAACCTCTACGCGAAAGTGGTGGCCGCCGAATGCGACACGGTCTATCCCAAGGCCTGGCTGACCATGCTGCAGATGTTCATCCCCCAGTGCGAAAGCGACCTGAAGCGCGGCGATCCCGCCCGCGTCCTCCGCAACACCGACTACCTGAAGGGGATCTACGAGAAGGCGACGGCCTACGCGAAGCGCATCCTGGCCGACCCTTCGGCGCAGATGCTCGTCCCCCAGGACGACCCGTCTGCAATCAAGATCCGGGACGGATTCTACCGCGTGGGCGACCGCCCCGTCTTCCTCTGGGGGCCTTGCACGTTCTGGTATCTGCGCGACCAGACGCCTTATGTCGTCGGACTCGGCTTCAATTCGGTCTGCACCGAACTGGGCGGCGCGGAGTTCGCGCCGGACGACTTCACGTCCCGCCGCGCGAAGGAGGCCTATTCGGTAATGAAAGCCTATCACGACGCGGGCATTCGCCTCAACGTCAACCCCGGTGTGCCCGACCTGCAGTTGACGGGCGCGGACGCCAGGCGCTCGAAGTTCCTGGCCGCGAACCCGGACGTCAAGAACATGGATCCCAACAACTTCCTCCCGTTCGTCGTCCAGCATCCGGCCGTGCGCGAGGCCATCCGCAACGGGTATGCGAAGAGCATCCCCGGCTGGAGCCGCTACAGCCTTTTCGACGGCATCCACTCCCTGTGGCTGTGGAATGAACCGTGGTATCTGAACTATTCCGAACGTACGCGCCGCGACTTCATCAACGAATACCTGAAGCCCCTGTACGGCGACGACATCGCCAAGCTGAACAAGCGCTGGAAGTCGAACTACGCCGGTTTCGACGACATCAAGCTGATCCAGTGGCCGGATCCGGCGAACTACGCGCCCTGGAACGATTTCCAGACCTTCCGCGACAACCTTCTTGCGGACTTCTTCAAGAGCCTGCACGACGAGGCGCGCAAGTACCGTCCCGACCTCCCGACGCACGTGAAGTTCATGTCAACCTCGCTGTCGAGTTTCGACCTCGAGAAAATGCAGGAGCCGTTCGAGATCGTCGGCCGCGACGGCAACAACAGCGACCGCGACACGCTCTATCTCGACTTTTTCCGTTCCGTCTATCCGAAGCGACCGATCGCCGACACGGAAGTGCACATTTGGTACCTGAACGAGGCGGTCGTCAGCAGCGTCGCCTGGCGCATGGCGCTGCACGGTCTCTCGGACGGGAACTGGTGGTGCTGGCACTCCAACCCGCGCTTCTCGGATTCGATTTCGAACGCGCGTTCGATGGACGCCCTCGTCTTCTCGGGTCTCGACATCCGCCGCCTTTATGCGGATTACGTCCACCCGCTCGTCGTCAAGCGCGCCCCCATCGCGACCCTTTTCCCCGACGTGTGCGAGCGCCGCACCGACCTCAAGCTGGTGCGGATGCGCTTTGAAATCGCCCCGCCGCAGTATATGCTCGGTCTGCGTCCGTCCTACGTGTCGGAGCGCATGGCGGCGCGCGGCGACCTGCGGTGGCAGAAGATTCTCTTCGCGGCGGAGTCCATGTGGGTGAAGGACGCGACCTACGCCCGCGTGCTGGAGTTCGTCAAGAACGGAGGTACGCTCATCGCCCTGAAGAACGGGTTCCGCACGAACGAGGACGGCGACCCCCGCGACACCCGCGAACTGATCCAGGAGGGCGGCGAGCCTTACGGGGAGTACGCCCATGTCTACCGCGTCGGGCGCGGACGGGTCATCCGCATCGATGCGCTGGAACTCCTGGACGACCCGGTGGCGGACGGCGGTGTCGTCCTGCGCGGCGGTCCCGCCCCGGACAATACGGCCCGCCGCCGCATCTACGACAGGGTTCTGAACGAGGTGATGGTGCGCGAGAAACTCGTGGAGGACGTGCGCATCGTCGCGGCGGACGACGAGAAGGACAACCCCGACGCGCTCAGGGGATACGACTGGCGCGCGGTGAAGCTGAAAGACGGCTCGTGGTCGCTCGTCGTCCTGACTCCGGCGGAGGATCTGCACGCCAAGATTCGCGTCAAGCTTGAGACGACCCTCCCGGTCGAGGAGATTGTCGATTTGCGGGCGAACGAGAAACTGCCGGGCGACAAGTTGAATCTCAAGCCGGGTCCTAACGCCTACCGCATCCGTCTTCAGGGTCAGAAGAAGTGAACGGGAGGCCGCAGATGCGACAGACGTTGAAAACGGCGTGCCTGCTGGCGGCGGCGTACCTTGCCGGCGGAACGGGCTTCTGCGCGGAGGCCGGCAAGCCCGGATTCGGGAACGCGGCGTGGGTGTTCCCGAAGACCCTCGCCGCGGCGACGAACACGACCGTCGAGTTCCGGACGCCTTTCACGGCCCCGAACGGCGGCGCCGCGCGCCTCGCCCTCGCGGCGGATACGGTCTGCGCCGTCTTCCTGAACGGAGAGCCGGTCGTGGAAACGCTCCGCTTCCCCGACGTGCCGCCCGCGCGGTTTTACGACGTTCTGGATATTCCCTCCGTCAAAAAAGGGCAGAACGAGCTTCTGGTTCGTCTGTACGTGCAGGGCATTGACAGCTTTCAGCACATTCCGGGCGATCCCGGTCTCCTCTTCCGCCTGACGGGGGCGGACTTCTCCGCATCGAGCGGGGAGGGGACTTTCTGGCGCGTGGCCACGCAGAACCGCGCCGAAGGCGTGCCGCTCGTCACGGGTCAGCTGGGCTATTCGTTCGAGTTCCGCGCGAACGCGCAGCCGGCGGCCTGGCGGCCCGTCGCGGCGGCCGACTGCGTGAGGCCCGCGCGCACCATGGATCTGAGGCTCCGGCCCGTCGCGTTCGCCCGCACCCATGCGCCGGTTCCTTCCCGTGTCATCGCCGAGGCGACGCTCAACGGGTCTCCCGTTCCCGAAAAAGTCGCCGAGGGCATGGATCGGACGGGACTCTGGCCAACGGAAGTGCTGCTTTCGGACGGCAAGACGGCGAATCCCGCCTGCCTTTCGGCCGGCGTCTCCTTCCTCCTCGATCTGGGCCGCGAGGAGTGCGGGCTTCTCTACCTCGACTGCGAGACGGACGAAGGAACGGTCATCGACATCGGCTGGGCCGAACACGCCGAGAACGGGCGCATCCGGGCGCACGTCGGCGCGCGCAATTTCGCCGGGCGCTACGTCGCCCGCGAGGGCCGGCAGACGTTCACGAACTGGCAGCGCCGCATGGCGGGCCGCTACGTCGAACTCCACGTGCGCGGGGCGAAGACCCGCTTCGTGCTGAACGCCGCGACGGTCAAACCCGTCCTGCTGCCCGTGCGGCGGCGGCCCGTCCCCGGCGGATTGAACCCCGTGCAGAAGAAAATCTGGGAAACCGCCGTGCGGACGCTCGAACTGTGCATGCACGAGCATTACGAGGACTGTCCGTGGCGCGAACAGGCCCTTTACGCGAACGACGCGCGCAACCAGATCCTGGCGGGACATTATGCCTTTGAGGGCAACGAGGCATTCGCCGCGCTGTCGCTCGAACTGCTCGCGAAGGGTCTGCAGCCGGACGGCTGGATCTCGCTCTGCATGCCCATGCGGCTGGACTTCACCATTCCCTCCTTCACCTTTTCATGGAATCTCGCCCTCAAGGATCACTGGGACTTTACGAAGGACGAGGCGTTTGTCCGGCGGATGTTCCCGACCGCGCGGGCGATTCTCGACAGGCGCATCGGCGAGATGAAGGACGGGCTCCTGCCGTGCCCGACGGGGAAAGGCTACTGGCAGTTCTACGACTGGGCGAAGGGTCTTTCGGGCGACGGCCGCCTGCCCGACGGCGCGCTTCGCTACGAAGCTCCGCTCAACCTGCTGTTCCTTTCGGCCCTTGAGGCGGATGCCGCGCTCGCGGACGTTCTCGGCGAACGCGAGGCGGCGGTGCGGTGGCGCGCGTGCGCGACGAAACTGCGCGCGGCGATCACCGCCCGGTTCTGGAATCCGGCGGAAGGGCGCTTCGAGATGGCCGTTCGGGACGGCGGCTTCGCCCGCGAACCCGCTTCGGAACTGGTGCAATCCCTCGCCATTCTCGCCGACGCCGTGCCGCCGGCCGCGCGGACGGCCCTCGCCGAGAAACTCAGCCGCCCCTCGGACTGGACCGAGACGACGCTCAGCCAGTCCCTGCACAAGTACGCCGCGCTCCGGAAGGCGGGGCCTGTTTATGCCCGCCGCGCCATGGAGTCGATGAACCGGGCATGGTCGGCGATGCTGGACGCGGGCGCGACGAGTTTCTGGGAGATGAAGGAAGGGTGGCCCGCCTTCGCGGGCGCGGGGAGCCTCTGCCACGGCTGGTCGGCCATCCCCGTCTACTTCTATGGAATTGAAATGTCGCACGATACTGAAAAACCGTCAACACCTGAAAAGGAGATGAAAAAATGATAAGGATGAGAAAGAGAATGGGCTGTTTGCTGGCAATGGCCTTGCTGGCGTTCGGCAATGTGTGGGCGAAAGCGAAAATCAGCCTGAACGTCGAGCCGCTGTCGGCGCTCTCCTCGGATCGCATTTCGATCAATTTCAACTACTGGTCGCCGAACAAATTCGGCGTCGGGATGTCGGAGTTCACGCTTGTCGACGTCGACACGGGCAAGCGCTACACGCAGAAGGTTCCGATTGAGATTCATGGCGGCAACCAGTCGGGCTACAGCGTCTCCTGGGGCGGCAAGGCCCCGTTCCAGAAGCCCGTGCCGGCGGGCTACGAGGACAAGATCGCGCAGGAAACCGAGAAGATTCCGCCGGGTTTCTACGCCCCCGAAGTCGTCATCTATTCGGCGGACGGCGAGGAACTCGCCAGACAGACGGTCTCGGCGGCGGAACTTTCCGTCCTGAAGGCGGATCGTTCGGGCGGCCGCGTCTACGACGAGGGGGCCGTGACCAACGCGACGAAGACCCTCGAAGGCTGGCGCGACAAGGTCGAGGCGGCCCGCGAGAAGGCCGCCAAGGCCGGGGCCGACACCAGCCGCCCCGACATCTTCCGCACGGCCCTCAAGGTCGCGCTCCGCTTCAACGACAACTGGATCAAGAGCAGGATGACCCACATTCCGATCGAGAACGCCCAGTATGCCGATGTGGTCGGTCCGAAGGTTCTCGACGAATACGAGCGGATTGCGAAGAATCCGAAGACCGCCTTTCCTTCGGCGTTCATCCCCATGCCGAAGGAGCGCCTGAGCGTCGGGGACGGCGTTTTCACCACGCCCGACGGCAAGCCCATCTTCCTGCTCGGCCAGTGCATGTGGGACGTGTGGCCCCACTGGGACATCCTCAGCGACCTGCACATGAACCTCACCCACTTCGAGTTCAACCACGACCGCCTGTTCACGAACTCCGAGACCGAGGAACCCGAGGGCGAACTCTACATGAGCGACGGCAACATCCCCGGCCGGATCAAGGTGACCGACGCGCTCGACCGCTGTCTCAAATACGGCATGAAGGTCGATTTTGGGCTGACCAGTTCGCCGCCGAGATGGATGTTCGAAAAATATCCCGATGCGAACTCGGGGGCGCATTCCGTCGCGTGGATGCTGCCGTGGGACATCGAGCACCCGAAGTTCCGCGAGCATTGCGCGAAGCTCGTCAAGGCCGTCATGACGCGCGTGGCGAACCACCCCGCCATCAACACGATCTGGCTCGCCAACGAGCCGGGCTACGCGAACTACGGCGACCGTTTCCAGGCCCTCTTCCGCGAGGAAATGAAGAAGAAGTACGGCACGATCGCCGCGCTGAACGAGAAGTGGGCGACGGACTACACCGCGTTCGACGAACTCACCCTTCCCCTTCAGGGCAATGGCGCGGGCGGCCGTGAATATTACGACTTCATCCACAGGCGTCTCGTGAAGGCCCTTGACTTCATGAAGGCGGAAGTCCGAAAGTATGACAAGACCGTGCGGATCTGCTACAAGCTGAACAACCTTCAGATGGGCTGGTACAGGCCCTTCACGAACGTCGACCAGGAGGGCGTCACCGACCTTGGCGACGTCGTCGGCATGGATTCGGGAACGTATCCCTTCGCGAAGAACTACTACGACTGGCTACAGTGCCTGACGCCCGGCAAGCCCGTGGTGAACCTCGAGTTCAAGGGCGGCGGACGCCGCGCCAAGCTCGACGCGTGGAAGTCGGTCTATTACGGGCTCGCGGCGGTCGACTGGTGGGGGTGGCACGGCAACCCGTGGTTCGCCCAGAGCATGAGCAGTCTCGCCTCGCTCTACGAGACGACCTACGCCGCCTCCGAGATCCAGCGCAACTACGCGGCCATCCGCGCCTTCCACAAGCTGCCGCGCTCCCCGTTCTGCATCGTCTACCCGACCCCGCTGGATCCGGGCGACGCGATGAACAAGGCCTATTTCGCCGCGCTCAAGCCGGTCTCGGAAGCGCTCAAGTTCCTCGGCTACATCCCCGATTACGCGACCGAGAAGCGCATCGCGGACGGTCGCCTGGACGCCTACGCCTACGACTTTCTGGTGATGCCCTCGGTGGACGGCATTTCCGACGAAACGGAGGCGCGGCTCAAGGACTGGATCGCCAAGGGCCGCAAGGTTCTCGTCTTCGGGAACAAGCCCCTGCACGACCGTCTCGGGGCGGCGCGCGACGCGACGTGGCTGCGCGAGATCCCGGGCCAGGTCTGGGTTCTGCCCGTGCCCGAATCGACGATTGCCGCGTGCAAGACGATCGGGGAAATCGTCCTCCCGCAGCTGCCGCCGCGCCCGTTCGTCGTCGAGAACGCCGCGAAGGACTCGATCGAGTTCAGTTCCGTGCCGTGGAAGGACGCGAAGGGCCGCCCCGCCGTCCTCACGTGGATCTGCAGCGAGCGCGCTCCGCGCGGCGCGGGTCTCCTGAAGAACGAGACGTGGCCGATCAAGCCCGTCCTCGCCGTCCCGGCCGCCGACGCGGTGGATCTCGTGACGGGCGAGAAAGTCGACATGGACGGCTTCGACCTCGCGCCGTGGGACGTGAAGCTGATCCTGTGGACGCCCAAGAAGAAGCTCCCCGCGAAGCCCGTCCCCGCCGCGAAGAGGCGCAAGATCTGCCTGACGGTCGACTTCTTCGACGAGCTGGGCCTGCACAAGAAAGGGATGAGGCCCGAACACGTGCGCCGGCTCGTCCAAACCGCGCGCAAGGCGGGCGTCGACCGGATCGTCTGGCGCGTCGCGGGGCTGGGTGTCGCGGGCTACCACACCCGGCGCCTGACGACGCTCGACTGGCTGGCGACGGCCGACCGCTCCGCCATCTGCGCACGGACCAAGGACGGAAAGGTCCCCCAGGACGACCGCTACCGGCCGAACTCCCTGCTGGCGAAGGCGCTGCAGACCATGGATCCGCCCGCAGAGGCGGTGAAGGCGTGCCGGGCGGAGGGCCTGGAGTGCTATCTCTGGGTCGATCTCTTCGACGAGCAGAACGGCCGCTGGCTCATCGAGCATCCCGAGGCCCTGGTGCGCTCCAAGGCGGGCAAGCCCTGGCCGGGCGTACGCAACTACGCCAACAATGACGCGCTGTGGGCGAAGATCGCCGACATCGAGGAGCTCTTCCCCTACAAGGCCGACGGCCTCTACCTTTCCATGGGCTGCCATGCGCGGCTTCTTGTGATCGACGAGCCGGACGGCGATTTCGGCAAGCTGCCCGCCGACCGCTTCAATCTCCTCATCCGCCTGATCTCGGAGCGCGTCCACAAGGAGAACATGAAGCTCATGGTCGGCGCACCCCTCGGGAAGTCCATCGACTTCGCCGTCCCCTACATGTCGGACAACGTGAAGTACCGCGTGGAACTCGACTGGAAGCGGTGGATCGACGAGGGCTGGGCGGATTCCCTCGTCCTCGGCGACTACGAGTGGACGTGGGACGCCGTGCCGAACTGGAAGGCGAAGGGGCTCGACCCCTCGAAACTCGTGCCGGGGAACGAGCCGGCGGACGTGTTCGCGCCCGAATACGTGGACTACGCGAAGGGCCGCGCCGAGATTCTCTTCTTCTCGAGCTGGCTCTCGGCGTACGCCCAGCGGCACAAGGGGGCCTCGGCCTCGAGCCTTTCGGGCGCCATGAAACTGCGCACCGACACCGTGCTCAAGTCGGGCGCGGACGGCATGCTGCTGCACGAGGCCCACACCTTCGAGTACTACCGGGGCTTCGACACGATACGGGCGATGCGCCGCCGGTTCGACCAGTTCCGCGGTGTTCGTAAAACCGCAAAATGATTCCGTGAACGCGCCGACGGGGCGGAAAATGGTATTCTCCCCCCGTCGTGGATTATCGGAACTTCAACCATAGCGAATCAAACAGGAGAAAAGTGATGAAAAGAACATTATCTCGAATCGGTCGCATGGCGATTCTGGTCTGTCTCGGCGGCCTGGGCGCGTTCGCCCTGCGCGCCGAATGGCAGCCCGGGCTCAAGGTCGGCACGGTGTCGGGCCAGGCGAACTGGACGGACTGGCCCGCCGTCACGAACACGGCGCTCCGCCTGGACGCGACGGAAAAGGCGGAAAACAAGGGCTCCTATGTCTTCTGGGCGGAGAACGTCACCTACGTCTACTGGGGCCAGATGTACTTTCAGGAGGGCGTCTACCACTTCGCCGAGTCCATGGACGACAGCGCGTGGGTGGAGATCGACGGAGAGGTCGTCCTCAAGAACACGCTCTGGAACCAGCGGACGTCGTCGGGTGACGTAGCCATGACGGAGGGCTGGCATGACGTGGCGTTCCGCTTCGGCAACGGCAGCGGCGGCGCCGGGCCGGTCGCGGGCTTGAACTGGACGGCGACCAAGGGCTTCGGCTACAATTGCAACGGCAAGGACAGCACGGACGGCAACGACTACGAGCTTCTCTTCGATACGGGCGACGGGGCGTTTTTCCGCTATGACGACGGGACGGGCTTCGGCAAGCCGGTTCTCGGCGAGGTGTCCGCAAACGTCATCGACGGCGCGCGCGCGACCGTCACGGCAGACCTCGTTTCGCTTGGCAACGGCAGCGATTCGGCGGAGCTGACGCTTTACTATGGCATTGCGGACGGCGGCGAGGACGCTGCGGCGTGGGAACGCGCGCAGGCCCTTCCGACGGCGACGGCGGCGGGCGAGCAGACGGCGACCGTCACGGGACTGGCGGCCGAGACGACCTACTTCTTCCGCATTTACGCGAAGAACGCGCGCGGCGAGGCCTGGAGCGCGGCGAAGTCGTTCAAGTCGTGGGGCGTTCCGGCGCTGGCATCCGCCGAGTGCACGGGCGTGGCGCCGGCGGCGGCGGAGTTCGTCTGGGAACTGGGCGCGGGCACGTTCGCGTGGTGCGGGGTCGAACTGCGCGAGAAGGGCGGCGCGGCGGTCGAGACGACCCTCGGCCTCTTCCCTTCCGGTGAGCGAAAGGACGAGACGATCGCCGGTCTGACGCCTGGCATGGCCTATGAGTGGAACGTCGTCGCGAGCAACGGGCTGGGGGTCGTCCGCAGCGAGGTCAAGGAGTTCACGACGCTGACGGCGACGGTTGCGAAGCGGAGCGTGAAAGGCGGCAGCTGGGGCGAGTCGGACACGTGGGAACCGGCGGGCGTACCGGTTTTCGGCGAGGCCGTGACGGTCTCCGCCGGCACGGTCGTCACGAACGCATCGGCGACGGCGCAGCTGGCTTCCTTGACGGTCGAGGAGGGCGGCGAACTGTTCGTCGACGGCTGGGATTCGGCGATCCGCGCGGACGGCGCGGTCACCGTCGCCGGACGGCTTGTCCATGCGGTAAACGAGGTTCTGGCGCCGAACGCCGCGGGCGAATGGGTTCCGACCGCCCGCGTGTGGGTGGAATGCGGCTCGTTCGCTCTGACGGAAACGGGCGTCGTGGACGGACGCGGACGCGGCTATCCCGGCGCGCGCAAGGGCGAAGGCGACCCGAATAAAGATCCTGCTCAGGGCGGCTCCTATGGCCGTGGCCCGGCGGGCGGACGCTTTCATGCGTCCGGCGGCAGTCATGGCGGCACGGGCGGCTGGCTTGAAGCTGACAACGGCGCCTATCTCCCCGAACGCCGCCGTCCCGCCTACGATTCCGTCACCGCGCCGACCCAGCCGGGCAGCGGCGCGAACAAGTCGGACGACAAAGACGCGGGGTGCGGCGGCGGCGTGGTGCGCATCGTGGCGACGGGCGACGTCCGCATTGACGGAACCGTGGACGTGGACGGGACGATGAAGGAGGAGATTCCGGGACTGAACCACTACATGGGCGGCGCCGGCGGCTCGGTCTGGATTTCCTGCGCGCGGATTCTCGGCTCGGGTCGGGTGAGCGCCAACGGCGGCCCCGGCGTCTACTACGGTGCCGCAGGCGGCGGCGGACGCATCGCCGTCAATTACGATCTGGCGGCGCAGTCCGCCGTCGATCTGCCGGGCGTGCGTTTCCTCGCCCTCGGCGGTTCCGCCGACTTTGAGGATGGCGACATGGTCGGTGGAAAGCGGCGGCTTGCCTTCAGACGGTACGTCAACGTCAAGGCGGGCGGTCTCGGCACGCTCTGGTTCCCCGACAGCCAGTTCCTCGTCCGTTCCCTCGCGGCGGGCGCGTTCCGCCACGGCGGACTCTGGATGGCGCCCGGCGTTCCGGCGGACCTCGTGGTCGACGGCGATTTCCTCATCGACGGCGGTGCGCTCGCCCTCCCGGCGGCGGCGAACCTCACCGTTACGGGGAACCTTTCCGTCAAGGGCAGCACCTACCCCGAAAAGAAACCGAACGGGCTTCTGCGGACGATGGTCCAGCCGTCGAGCCGCCTGATGCTGACGAACGGCACGCTCGTTGTCGGCGGGACGTTTGCCGCGACGAATACGTTCGTCGAACTTCTCAATTCGACGCTTTCCGTTGCGGGCGACGTCGACTTCTCCTGCGTGCGCGGCGTGGCCGGGTCGGACGGCGAGTTCCGTCCGGTCTGGACGTTCGGCGGTTCGGCGCGGTTCTCCGGCGGGACGGCGGTCATTGTCGAGTCCGGCGCGGACGGTGCGCGGCCGACGTCGATCCAGGAGATTCCCGCGTCCGGCGGCGCGCTGCTCTCCGTCGCGAAGGAGCTCTCGCTCGTGAAAAGCTCCGTCTGGCCGAAGTCCCACCCGACGAACGGCGGCTCGCCGTGGTTCCATGTCGGCAGCCTCGTCATCGACAAGGACTCCTCGTTCGACGCCGACCGGTTCGGCTTCGCGGGTTACGTGAAGGAAAAGGGCGTGGGCCGCGGACCGGGCGGGGGCTATGGCGGGAGCGGGCAAGTCGCGAAGGCGGGCGGCGGCGGCTACGGCGGACGCGGCGCGAACGCCGCGACGATAGGCGACAAAGACTGGGGCGCGACGTATGGCTCGGCCTCTGCGCCGTACCTGCCGGGCTCGTCCGGCGGCTGCGTGGAAGATCACGCGCCGGACGCGGGCGGCGCGATTCGCATTCTCTGCGACGGCGTGGTGACGATGGACGGTGCGCTGACGGCGAGCGGTTCGCCTTATACCCCGCTCGGGAACTGGGGGTGCGGCGCGTCTGGCGGCGCCGTCTGGGTCATCTGCCGCGCCTTCAAGGGGACGAACCCTGACGCGAAGCTGAAGGCGATCGGCAGCGACGGCGTCAACGCCAACTACATCGCCGGCGGCGGCGGCCGCATCGCCGTGTGGATGGGCGTCCGCCCCAGGACGACGGGAACGCATGTCGCCAAGCTGCTTGCCGAGGAGACGGGCGCAGCCTTCGCGACGGAACAGCCCGCCTCGTGGGCCGGCACGACGAGCGCGGCGGCGGGCAGCAAGGTGAAGGACGCGCCCACGTACCAGCATTCGGATGCGGAGGACGGCACGGTGACGTGGCTGTCGATTCCCTCGGGAGGGCTGATGTTCTTCATTCGTTGACAGTTTGCCCCGGACGCTTCTGACAAAAACAAGAAGTGCGTCAAGTATGCGGGCGGCGCAGTCAGCGGACCTGTTCGACGGTGAGGTCGTCCACGAGCCACTTGCACTTCCCCTGGCCGCCGAGGTGATGAAGGCCCTGCTCCTTTCCACTTCGTGTCAGTCGCCGATGTGGAAGGCGCCGAGCGGCAGATCGGCGTCGCCCGCCCAGCCGTTGTAGAGGACCTGCACCTTGTCGGCGTAGGCGTAGCCGTCGCCCGCGCTCTCGCCACGCCATGTCTGCGCGAGCGCCGACGCGCCACGATTGGGAGACGTTCTGCCGGGCGTCAGGGCTGTCCGTCAAGCGCGATCGACCAGTCGCCCGTCGCGCAGTTGAAGCGGCAGCGGTACGTCGTGCCGTCGGGCGCGCGGCGCAGGAAGAGGATCTCGTCGTCCGGATCGTCCGGCGTCAGCCAGACGGTCTCGCCCCGCGCGCCGAACGCCGGCTCGCGCTTGAGCGCGCAGAGGCGGCGGATGACGGACGGCCGGCCCGGCGCGGGCGCCGCGCGCCAGTCGATCGGCGTCGGCCCGAAGATCGAGTAGCGCCGGTCCCAGCCGATCTCCTGGCCCATCCAGAGCATCGGCACGCCGTCAAGCGCGAACGAGAGCGCGATGCCGCATTCGGCGCGCCTGTGTCCCCAGCGTGTCTCGTTGCGGCGGGACCCCGAATCCGCCGCCACATCGTGCGTGTCGGTGCAGCGCATCCACGCGACGCCCGCCGGGCCCTGCGCGCGCTCCTTCTCCCATTGCCGGCGCACATGGCTCGCCGGGAGACGCCCGCCCAGCGCCTCGCAGATGCCGTTGTGGCTCGCGATGAACCCGTAGAGCATGTCGAACGCCTTTTCGGCGTAGGACGCCTTTGTGCCCTCCAGGAGCATGACGACGCCCTTTTTCGCCGCGTCGATCTCCTGCCGCGCCGCCTCCCAGAAGTCGAGCGGCACGAGGTCGCCGACATCGCAGCGGAAGCCGTCCACGCCGCAGTCGCGGATCCACATGAGCAGCGAGTCGGTCAGGTAGCGGCGCAGCCCCGCGTTCGCGAAGTCGAGCTGCGGGAACGACCATTCGCCCAGCAGGAAGCCGCCGTCCGCGTCGCGCTTCACCCAGTCGGGGTGGTCCTTCAGGAAGACCGCCTTCGGCCCGCAGTGGAAGAAGACGACGTCCGTCATCACCTTCATCCCGAGCGCGTGCGCCGTCTTCACGAAGCGCCGGAAGTCGTCCTTCGTGCCCATCGACGGCTCGACGGACATGAAGTCGGCCGGGCGGTACGGGTTGCGCGAGGGGGAAAAGCCGCTCGCCTTCTGCCGCCGGCTCATGTACTTCGGGTCGGCGTCCCTGTCGGACGCCGTGACCGGGCAAAGGTAGACCCACGTCAGCCCAAGGCCGGCAAGGCGCGGCAGCTCGCGTTCCGCCGCCGCGAACGTCCCCTCGCGCGTGAAGCTCGCGACGTCAAGCTGGTAGATCGCCTCGTTGAAGAGCGAGGACGGCACTTTCCTCGCGCCAAAGGCGCGGATCTTCAGGTCGCCCCACTGCACGCACGCGTCGCCCTCGTTCATCGTGAAGGTGACCCACTTCTCGCCCGTCCAGTCCGGCGTGCCGGAAAGGACGCCCGTCTCCGCATCGAACGAGAGCCCCTTCGGGACGGGCTCGGCGCCAAGGCCCTTGAGGCGGATCTCGTACGGCTTCCGGCTTGCGTAGGAGAACGCATACGAGAACGGCTCGCCCGGGCGCACGCAGATCGCCGCCGGGCTCGTCATCGCCGGGTACTTCGCCTTCGACCAGTAAGCCGGCGCGTGCGGCTTCGCCGCCACGTGCCGGAACGTGACGGCGTTCGTCGTCGCGGCGTCGAAGCCGACGAACGCCGTGACCGGGCCGGACTCGTCCGCCCATTCGTGCGCGGCGTTGTAGAGCTTCAGCTCCTCGAAGCCGACCGGGAAGGAGACCTCGCGCGTCTCGCCGGGCGCCAGCTCGACGCGCCGGAAGCCCTTCAGCTCCCGCTCGCGCGGAATGACGGAGGCCAATTCGCGCCGCAGGTAGAGCTGCACGACGGCCGCGCCCGCGCGAGGCCCCGTGTTGGAAACGCGCGCCGAGACCGCGCCGTCCGCAAAGACCGGCCGCGAGCAGTCGAACGTCGTGTAGGAGAGGCCGTAGCCGAAGGGGTACAGCGGCTGCGTCGAGCCGTCCACCCACGCATCGTACATCCACGCGCGGCGTTCGCGATGCGAGAGCGGAATCTGGCCGATCGCGCGCGGGAAGGTCTGCGGCAGACGGCCGGACGGATTGACGCGTCCCGACAGGACGTCCGCGAGGCCATGCCCGCCCTCCGTCCCCGGGAAGAACGAGAAGACGACGGCATCCGCCGTCTCGCGCAGATCCGTCAGGATCAGGGGCCGCGCCGCCAGCACGACGGCGACGACGCGCTTGCCCTGCGCCTTCAGGGCCCTGATCGCGGCGAGCTGGTCGTCCGGCACGACGGGCCGGAGCCGGCTGTGATGCTCGCCGCCCCATGCGACCCGCTCGCCCGCGCAGTAGACGACCGTGTCGGCCTCCGCAACCGCCACGAGGTTCGCGCCCCAGGCCTCCAGCAGCCCCTGACGCAGCGTCACCGTCTCGTTCGTGCGGCCCTGCGGCGACCAGTCGCCGAGCTGATCCTTCGGCGCGTCGGCCAGCGGCCCCGCAACGGCGATCTTCGCCGACGGCGACAGCGGCAGGACGCCGCGCGCGTTTTCGAGCAGCACCGCGCCCTCGGCCACCGCGCGCCGGGCGACCGCGCGGTTCGCCGCCGTGAACTGGGCCGCGGCCTCCGCCGCCGCGTCGCAGCCGCGCGCGAACGGGTCGTCGAAGAGCCCCAGCCGGAACTTGAGCGTCAGGCAGTTGACGCAGGCCGCGTCCAGCAGGTACTCCGCGACCTGACCCGTGCGGACGAGCCCCGGCAGCTCGTCGCCGTAGATGTCAGAGCGCATGTCCGCGTCGATGCCGGCCTCCAGCGCGCGGCGCGCGGACTCCTGCGGGCCGGACGAGATGCCGTAGCGTTCGGCGCTTTTGATCGTCTGCCAGTCCGTCATGAGCTGGCCCCGGAAGCCGAGCCCGTCGCGCAGGACGGTCCGGCAGAGGAAGCGGTTGAACGTCGCGTCGTCCGCGTCGAACGGCGTGTAGGCGCACATCACGGCGTCCACGCCCGCCGCGATCGCCGCGCGATAGGGCGGCAGGTACGTCTCTTCGAGCTCGCGCAGGGAGAAGTCCGCCGGATGGTAGTCGCGGCCGGCCCGCAGCGACGCATAGCCCGCGAAATGCTTGACGCAGGCGGCCATGTGGCGGCGGAAGCCCCGGACGCGCGCGGCCGTCAGCGTCGCCGAGAGGTACGGCTCCTCGCCGCTCGTCTCGCAGATGCGCCCCCAGCGCGGATCGTCCGAGATGTCGCACATCGGCGCGTAGGTGAGGTGGATGCCGGCGGCGGACGCCTCGCGCGCGGCCATTTCCTCGCAGGCCTCGACGAGCGCCGCGTTCCAGGTCGCGGCCGTGCCGAGCCCGACCGGCAGCACCGTGCGGTAGCCGTGCGTGACGTCGTGGTGGAAGATGAACGGGATCTTCAGGCGCGACGTCCGCAGCTTGAGCGCCTGCAGCTCGCGCGCCTGCCGCGCACCGCTGATGTGCATGATCGCCCCGTAGGAACGGCCCTGCGCGAGCCGGTTCGTGAAGGCCGCGTAGAGGTCGGGCTCGTTGACGAAGTGGATCAGCAGCTCGTCCGCCTTCTCCTCCAGCGTCATCTCCGCCGTCAGCAGCCGCGCACGCTCCTCAGGCGCTTTCGCGCGATCCATCCACAGGGGATCGCCGGCCGACGACGTCAGCGCGCTCGCAACGATCCACCCAAGGCCAATCCGTTTCATTTTCCGATTCATCTCAACAGACCTTCCACTGCCCGCCCCTGTCCGAACCGACACGGACGGTTTCGCGGGCGATTATATCAAATTCTCCGACACCCCGAAAAGTACCTAATCGGGTAGTGCGACAGGCGGCCGCCCGCCGCGCGCTCACTTCCGCTTCGGCTGCGTCGCTTTCTTCGCGGGCGGCGCGGTCTTCTTGACGGGCGCGAGGGCCGTCTTCTTCTTCACCGCCGCCTTCGGCTTCGTCGCCGCCGGACGCGCCACGGGCTTGGGCTTGGCCTTGGGCGCGGCTTTCTTCGGCGGCGTCGCGATGCGCGGCGCGAGCTTCGGCGCCGGGGAGACGGGCCTCGGCGCGCCATAGGCGGCGACCATCGTGTCGATGTTGCCGTACAGCACCTTCTGGAGATACGGGTCGGCCTGCTTCAGCCGCCCGGCGCGCGTGTCCGGGTCGTAGGCGGGGCGCGTCTTGAGGTCGAGCTGCCGCCGGACGGACGGCATGGCGAAGAGCATGCCGCACCGCTTGCGCCCGCGGTGCCGGTAGCGGTGCCATCTGTTCGGCGGCCCGTACGCGACGTGGCTGTGGCAGACGACGCGGTGGTCGGGGATGCGGTACATGGACTGGAGCTCCTTCACGAGCGTGCGGATCGCGCGGATCTGCACGAGGGGCATCGCCTTGTCGTGATGGCCGACGCATTCGATGCCGATCGAGAACTTGTCGACGTCCTCCTTGCCGCTCCACATCGAGCGGCCCGCGTGGAACGCCTCGCGGTCGCGGTCGACGATGCGGTAGACGGAGCCGTCCTCGGTCACGCAGAAATGGCATTCGCCGCGTTCCGAAAGCTTGTTGAGGGAACTGCGCGCGGGCGCCTCGGTCGTGTGCAGCACGATAAGCTCCGTTGACGCGCGGATCTTGCGTTCGGGGTTGCGCGGCGACCGATAGCGGTTCGAGGCATCGATCGCCGGGGCGCTCAACGAGAAAAACGCCAGCGCGAGGGTCAGCAAGACCCCCGTGCGCACGTTGCGTCCTTCTCGAAATGTCATGTCGTTATTATACCATCTCTGCCGTTCGCTGGGCACGCGAACGAGCGTACGCACGTTCGCCGCGCAAATGTGCTATAATGGCGGCCTACCCTCAAACAAGGATCACACACATGGAAAACATGGCAAGCGAACTCACGAACGTCGTCAACTGGCTGACCGAAAGGGGCCTGACATTCGCCCTCAACCTGGCCAGCGCCCTGGTCATCCTCCTCGCCGGATGGCTCGCCACGAAGCTCATCGTCGCGGCCGTCGGCAAGGCCGTCGAGAAGGGGCCCCAGAAGAACACGCTCTTCGCCAACTTCATCCGCAACGTCACGTCGAAGGTCTGCTGGTCCGTCCTGCTCGTGGTCGTCCTCGGCAAGCTCGGCGTGAACGTCGCGCCGATCATCGCCGGCCTCGGCGTCACGGGGTTCATCCTCGGCTTCGCCTTCCAGGAATCGCTCGGCAACCTCGCCTCGGGCCTGATGATCGCCATCAACGAGCCGTTCAAGATCGGCGACTACGTCATCGTCGCCGGGAACGAGGGCACCGTCCAGAAGGTCGACATGATGGCGACGGTGCTCACGACGGGCGACAACAAGAAGATCATCATCCCGAACAAGAGCGCGTGGGGCAGCCCGATCGTCAACTTCTCGGCCCTCGGACGCCGCCGCGTCGACCTCAAGATCGGCATCGACTACTCGTGCGACGTCGCGAAAGCCATCCGCGTCGCCCTCGAGACGCTGCCGACCGTGCCGGGCGTACTCGCCGAGCCGGCCCCGGCGGTGTTCGTCGCCTCGCTTGACGACAGCCAGGTCACGCTCAACATCCGCCCGTGGACGGATGGCTCGACGTACTGGACGGTCTACAACGACGTGCAGATCGCCATCAAGACGGCGTTCGAGCGCAATGACATCGCCATCCCCTTCCCGCAACTCACGATCCATTCGGTCTGACGCGGCCGGCTGACCGGTCAGGCCCTGCCGACCGAGCCGAAGAGCCGGAGCTTCTCCGCGACGACCGCCTTGATCGCCGCGACTTTCGCCTTGCGCGTGTCGAGGTAGTCCCACGTCACGATCTTCGTGCGGTCGTGCGCGTCGCACGACTCGTACATCGCGCGCATGCCCGCGCAGACCATGTCGGTGTGGATGTTCATCTTCGCGACGCCGCGCGCGATCGCGTTGCGGAAGTCGTCCGCCGAAAGCCCCGACCCGCCGTGCATCACGAGCGGACACGCCACGGCGGCGTTCAGCTCCGCAATGCGGTCAAGCTGGATGCAGGGCTTCGACTTGTAGACGCCATGCGCGTTGCCGACCGCGACGGCGAGCGCGTCGACGCCCGTCTTCGTCTGGAAGTCGACCGCCTCGGCGACCGTCGTGTACTGCCCGTTCCTGTCGTCGCCCTCCTGCGCGAGGCCGACATGGCCGATCTCGCCCTCGATCGTCGCGCCGAAGGCGTGGGCGATCTTCGTGACCTCGGCCGTCTCGGCGACGTTCGTCGCATAGTCCTTCGCCGAGGCGTCGTACATGACGGACGAGAAGCCCTCCTTCAGCGCCTCCATCGTCTTCTCGAACGTGAGGCCGTGGTCGTAGTGCACGACGACCGGCACCGACGCGCGCTTCGCCGCCGCGACGAGCGCCGGGGCGATGAGCGGCAGGTCGCCGTAGGGCAGCAGGACTTCCGCCGTGCCGATGATGATCGGGCTCCGCAGCTCCTCGGCGGCGGAAATCGCAGCCTCCAGCATGTCGGTGTCATGGGTGTTGAAGAGGCCGACCGCATACTTTTCGGCCTTCGCCCTCTTCAGGACTTGATCGAGATTGACGAGCATTTTCAGAAACCTTTCATTCGTTCAGTTCCCGTAGTATAGCAAATTTTCGGTTCTGCAGACGGGCGAACCGACCCAGCGAACCCAGCGGTTTTTGGTATACTACTCGCCCAAAAGGGAAAAATGAGAATTGCCGTCGGAATTTCGGGCGGAGTCGATTCCGCCGTCTCGGCCTTGCTTCTGAAGGAGCAGGGGCACGAAGTCATTGGCGTCACGATGTCGCTGGGCCGTGCGGACGAGGCGAAGACGCAGGCCGAGGCGCGCGAAGTCGCCGACCGGCTCGGCATCCGATTCGCCGTCGCCGACCTCGCATCCGACTGGGCGCGCGACGTTTTGCGCTACGTGTCGGACGAGTATCGCGGCGGGCGGACGCCGAACCCGTGCATCCGCTGCAACGAGCGCGTGAAGTTCGGGCTTCTGCCGCGCTGGGCGTTCGCGACGCTCGGCTGCGACCGCTTCGCGACGGGGCACTACGCGCGGCTTGTGCCGGGGCCGGACGGCCGTGTGCGCCTCTTGCGGGCGGTCGACAAGTCGAAAGACCAGTCCTATTTTCTCTACCGCCTCGCGCCGGACATTCTCGCGCGAACCGTCTTTCCGCTGGGCGCGCGGACGAAGACCGAGGTGCGCGCGATTGGACGCGCGGCGGGGTTCGCCGCCGCCGACCGTGCGGACAGCCAGGACTTCTGCGGCGGCAACGTGCGGACGCTCATCGGCGCTGCGCCGCGCACGGGCGCGATCGTCCGCGCGTCGGACGGCAAGGTGCTCGGTACGCACAGCGGCTACTGGAACTACACGATCGGCAAGCGCAAGGGCCTCGGCATCGGCGGCGGCACGCCCTACTACGTGATTGGGCTCGACGCCGCGCGCAACGAGGTTCGGGTCGGCACGAAGGAAGAGGCCGTCCGCTACGACCTGGAACTGCGCGACTGCGTGGGCGAGATCGACCTGTCGCTGCCCGTCAAGGTGCGGAGCGCAGGCGAGCCGCGCCTGTTGAAGGACGGCATCGCGGGCCTTGCGCCGGGGCAGTCCGCCGTCTTCTACCGGGGGGACGAGGTCGTGGGCGGTGGTATCATCGCCTGAATTGTGGTACAATACGAAACCATGAAGAAAGAAGCGTTGGTTTTCCTTGCGGTGGTCGTCGTCTCGCTCGTGACGGCGCACATCTGCCACACCCATTTCCCCGGCGTCGCGCCGATGATCAAGCCGATGGCCTGGCCGTTCGTCTGCCTTGCGGTTCTGCTCGTGCGGCGGCTCGCGGCGCAGCGGAAGCGCGACCGCTAAACGGGAGGCACGACGATGGCAGAAGACGTCAAAGGCTACATTCAGGGCTTGGCCGCGCGCGCGCGTGCGGCGGCGGGTGCGCTCGTGCAACGCACGGCCGACGAGAAGAATGCCGCGCTGCTGAAGGTTGCGGACGCGCTGGAGGCGCAGCGCGCGGCGATTGTGGCGGCCAATGCGTCCGACGTCGCGCAGGCGAAGGCGACGGGCCTTGCGCCCGCGCTCGTCGACCGCCTGACGCTGACGGACGCGCGGTTCGCCGCGATGGTCGAAGGGGTGCGCGCCGTCGCGCGGCTCGCGGATCCCGTCGGCGAGACGATCGAGACGCGGGAACGTCCGAGCGGCATCACGATCCGCAAGGTGCGCGTGCCGTTCGGCGTCGTGGCTGTCGTCTTCGAGAGCCGTCCGAACGTCTTCGTCGACACGGCGGCCCTGTGCCTCAAGACCGGCAACGCAGTCGTTTTGCGCGGCGGCAAGGAGGCGTTCGCGACGAACCGCGCGCTCGCGGCGGCGGTGAAGGAGGGACTGGGCGATCTGGCGGAGGCCGTGCAGTTCGTGGACGTCCTCGACCACGCGGCGGTCACGGAGCTCGTGCGGGCCGTGGGGCTGGTCGATGTCGCCATTCCGCGCGGCGGCGAGCGGCTGATCCGCGCGATGTGCGAGGCGGCGCTCGTGCCCGTGCTGAAGCACTACAAGGGCGTCTGCCACATCTACGTGGACGACAAGGCCGACCTCGCGATGGCGCTCGCGATTCTCGACAACGCGAAAGTCCAGCGTCCCGGCGTCTGCAACGCGGCGGAGTGCCTGCTCGTCCACGAGAGGCTCGCGCCGCTCTTCCTGCCGATGGTGCGGGCGTGGGCGGCGGACAAGGGCGTGACGTTGCACGAGTCCGGGCAGGACTGGGAACGCGAGTTCCTGGCGCTGGAGATGAACGTCGGCGTCGTGAAGGACGTGCGCGGGGCGATTGACCACATCAACCGCTACGGCTCGCATCACTCCGACTGCATCGTGACGAACGACGCGGCGCGGGCGCAGGAGTTCCTGCGCGATGTCGATTCGGCGTGTGTCTACCACAACGTCTCGACGCGCTTCACGGACGGCGGCGAGTTCGGCATGGGCGCGGAGATCGGCATCTCGACGGACAAGCTGCACGCGCGCGGCCCGATGGGGCTGACGGAACTGACGACCTACAAGTACGAAATTAGCGGCGACGGGATTGTCAGGAAGTAAGAAGTAAGAAGGAAAAAGGAAAAAGGAAGAAGGAAGAAGTGAGGAAGGAAAAAGTGAGGAAGGAAAGCGTGAGGAGGTTTTCGGTTTTTCTCGCGTCCCTCGTGTCGCTTCTGTCCGTTGCCGACGCGCGCGCCGAATCGGGCATTGACGCGGCCTACGTCGGCGCGGCGGGCGCGCTGACATTGCCGCAGGGCGGGTCGCAGCTACGGCGTCTCGGCGGCGCGGCGGTGCGCGGCGGTGCGTACCTCTCGGACTTCTGGGCGGTCGAAGCTGACCTCGCGTGGCAGGAGAACGCGGCGGGGTTCGGCGTGGATACGCTTGTGCATGTGCAGGAGTGGTCTGTCTACGGCGACCTCTTCGGCTATTCGGCGTTCGATCCGTTCGTCACGGTCGGCGCGCGTGGGTGGCTCGGCGACCACGGCGTCGGACAGGTCGGGCCGCAGATTGGCCTCGGCGCGTTCTATCATTTGGACGACCACTGGTCGCTCCGCGCCGACGCGACCGCGACGCTGGGGGTAGATACCGATGTCGAGGTCGTCTACTCGCTTGCGGTCGGCGTACAGTACGGGTTCTGACGTCTGTATTTTCAGTTTTTGACTTCCTTTCCAAACCGTACCTTGCCCTTGCCGTAACCCCGTGCGGTCACGACGACACCGTTTTCACGCATCAGCGAAATCAAGTTGCGTGCGGCGCGATCCTTGAGGCCGACCGTTTCCACAACCTGCGCGGGGCCGAAGACCTCGTCAGCCGAGCCAAACTTCTGCCAAAGCAGCGAAATATGCCGTTTGGTCGGCACTTGAACCGGCAGTTTTTCGATGTCAATCGGCAGTTTCTCGCTTCCGAGAGGTTGTTTTCGATGCAACTCGGACACCGCATCGGCAGTTTTCGAGCCATACTCGAAGCCAATCCGCAAAAACCGATTCTTCAGCTCAATGTCCGCGCCCAGCAAAAGCACCTTGAAGAACTCTTCCAAATAGGCCGTGGTCTTCACGACATCCAGTCGCGTATTCTCATAATTGGCCCGCACCAACGAATTGCGGAAGTACCACGACTTCGTGGCAAAGAGGTCGTTGGTGACGTCAAAGCCCTTGGACTGAAGATACTTGATCGCCAGCAGCGCCGTCGTGCGGGTGTTGCCTTCACGAAACGGATGTATCTGCCAAATGGTCGCAATGAACGCGGAGAAATGCGCGATGAACGCGTCTTCCGAGAGGCCCTTGTAGACAAAATGGCGTTCCCGATTGAACTCAGCCTCAAGTTGCGTACGGATCATGAACGAGGGCGCATACGCGACGGTATCGCCGTTCAGCACGCCTTCCCTCTTCGTCAGCTCGACTTCACGAATCTTCCCGGCATGCAGAAAGATGCCGTCGAAAATGCGTCCATGCAGCGCAATGTAGTATTCGGGAGAGAAGACAAACGACGGCGAGTTGATGACGGCAATCATCCGAGCGGCTACCTTGTCCGCCTCCTGGGTATCGCGCGGCAGGTCATGACCATCCTTTGTCTCATAATACTCGTCGACAAGCCGCCGCGCTTCCTCCTGCGTGATTTCTCCTTCGATGTGACGTCGCGCCGTCTCATAAAGATGCTTTGACGGCTTAAGCCCATCGACGTCCTGCAAGCCGATTGCCGTAGCCCAGGCGTACGCGCGTTCGCGTCTGCCCGGCTCGCCCGCCTCGTCATAATACTGATCAAACGCGCTCATCCAAGCGAGGCAAATCCAATCTCGATACAGTCATTCATGCTGGACTTGGATTATAGCATATTCCCTGCGCGCCGTGCAAACGCTGGCCCAACCCTGCCACTCGAACCCTACCAAGAGGGTCTGCCCCCTTTTCCCCCAGAGGTAGGATCGCCGAAGCCCCTTCACGCGACAAACAGCCGCTTCATCTCGGCGAGGCGTGACTTGTCCGCGACGAGGACGGCGTCCGGCGTCGTGACGACGACGAGGTTCTTCACGCCGAGCAGCGAAATGCGCGCCGCACGCGCGATGCAGATGTTGCCGTCCGCCTCGACGACCGTGCAGGGCCCTTCGCGCACGTTGCCGCGCGTGTCGTGCGGGAAGTAGCGGTCGAACGCGCCGTAGCTGCCGACGTCGTCCCAACCGCAGTCCGCCGCGACGACCTCGACACGCGGCAGCTTCTCCATCACGGCGAAGTCGAAGGAGATGCGCGGCAAGGCCGCGTAAAGCTTCGCGAGGGCCGCGCACGTGAGCTTGGGCGCGCCGGTCGCAGACGCGAGCGGCGCAAGGGCGGGCGCATGCGCCGCAAACGCCGCGCGGAACGTCTCCGCACGGGCGATGAACATGCCCGCATTCCAGAGATAGCCCTTCTTGAGGTAGGCGCGCGCCCGCGTCTCGTCCGGCTTCTCGACGAACCGGCCGGACGCCGGATCGACGTAGCCGAAGCCCGTCGCCGGGTATTCGGGGCGGATACCGAGCGTGACGATTGCCGCGCGCCTCTGCGCACGCGCCACCGCCGTCTTGACGGCCCGCGCGAACGCCTTGGGCTTCGTCACCATCTGGTCGGCCGGAAAGAAGCCGATGACGGGATCCGCGCCGCGTCCCGCGACGCCGACGCCGAGCGCCACCGCCGCGCCCGTGTCGCGGCGCATCGGCTCGCCGAGGACGTTTTCCCTCGGGATCTCCGGCAGCTCGCGCCGCGTCGCGGCGACGAGCGCCCTGGACGTGACGACGAAGACGTCTTCGGGGCGCACGAGGCCGCCGAGGCGCGCGACGCTCTGGCGGATCAGGCTCTCGCCGCCGAACACGCGCAGGAACTGCTTGGGCTTCTCCGGCGTCGAGAGCGGCCAGAACCGCTCGCCCGACCCGCCCGCGAGGATGACGGCCCTGAAACGAGACGCGCTTCCCGTCATTTCCCCTTCCCTCCGCCGAAACGGCCCTTGGACAGCGCGGCGCCCGCCAGGAGCAGCGCGAGCCCCGGCACGAGGAAGACCTGATAACGCTCGGCGGCGCGCTCCGCCTCCTCGTTCTGCTCCTTCGCGGCGACCTGCCGCAGGAACCGCTGGTAGATCGACCCCAGCGTCGTCTCGGCCGTGCCCGCCGTCGCCAGGTCCACATACCGGCCATTCGACGCCTCGGCAATCGCCTTGAGGGCCACCCTCTCCAGCTTCACCTTCACGACCTCGCCCTTGTAGGTGAGGTTGCCGCGTCCGTCTTCGGACGGAATCGGCGCGCCGACGCGCGGATCGCCGAGGCCGACGGTGAAAATCGGGATGCCGCGCTTCTTCGCCAGTTCGGCGTTCGCCAACGCCTCGCCGCGCAGGTCGCCGCCGTCGGAAATCATGATGATCGCGTTATGGTCGTCCGCCGCCGGATCCAGCGCGTCGAGAGACGCGCGAATCGCGCTGCCGAGATCCGTCTCGCCGCGCGGCGCGGACTCGATCGTCATCTGCTCCAGCGCGCTCCGCAGGTACGCGCGGTCGGTCGTGAGCGGACAGATCTGCACGCCTGTCCGCCGGAACGCGACGAGCGCACACCGGTCGCCCGCCAGCGAGTCGATGAGGTCGGCGACGTCGGCCTTCGCGCGCTCCAGGCGGTTCGGGCGCACGTCCGCCGCGAGCATCGAGCGCGAGACGTCGATCGCGATGACGACGTTGCGGGAGCGCTCGACGGCCTTCTCCGTCACCTTGCCCCACTGCGGACGCGCGGCGGCCAGCAGCACGAGCGCGAGCCCCGCGAGGACGAGCGCCATCTGCACGCCCGCCGCCGGGGACTTCGGCACGGACAGCGTGATCTTCGCCAGGGCCTTCTCGCGCCGCGCGCGCAGGAACGCCCACCACAGCCCCACGAACGGAACGAGGGCGACGAGGACGAGGAAAAGCGGATTGACAAAGCGCATGGTCGGCATTATACCACAATCCGCGCCCCCCGTGGCAAACCGCAAGCAAGGAATGAGAAGATGATCTGTTGCCCGTCGGCTCCTCCGGGCCACGGGCGGCGTACGCCGCGCAGAGAGCGGATCATACTGAACCCTGCCACGTCATGCACAGGCGGTCAGAGGACAGCGAGGGCAAGGGCGATGACGGGCGGGAGGGTGAGCACGCTCAAGACCGTCGAGCCGCAGACAACGGCGACGGAGGTGTCGACGTCACGTCCGAACTTGACCGCGAACATCGAGACCATCGCCGCGACCGGCGCGGCCGCAGCGATCACGATCGCCAGCATCATCTGCCGGTCAAGCAGGTTCCGAAGCGGATAGAGCGCCGCGACCATCAGGAGCGGATAGGCGACGAGCCGGAAGAACGTCGCGACATACGCCGCCGGGAGCCGCAGGACGCGCCCCAGCCTCGCGCCCGCAAGCGAGTAGCCGATCACGACCATCGCCAGCGGCGTGTTCAGGTTCGCGACATGGCGGACGGACGCGCCGAGGAACGGCGGCAGGCGAACGGAGAAGAGGAACAGCGGCAGGCCGAGCGCGATGCCGACCGTGCCGGGATTCACCGCCATCTTCCAGCGCGCCGACGCAGTGCCGCCGTCCGCCATCACCCAAACGCCCCAACTCCACATGAAGAGGTTGAAGACGACAACATAGACGACGCCGTAGAAGACGCCCGTCTCGCCGAGGATCGCCTGCTCAAGCGGAATGCCCATAAAACCGGCGTTCGAGAAGACCGCCGCGAGCAGCAGGGGCTTGCGCGTGTCCGCCGCCGGATGGCGGACGACCTGCGCGGCCAGCGCCATCACGACGAGGTGCCCGGCGACGGCAATCAGGAACGCGAGGCCGAGGCCCGTCAGCATCGACGGGTCGAACGGCCGCTGAAAGCAGTCGATGATGAGGCAGGGCGTGACGACGAGGATGAGCAGGTTCACGAGGCCTTCGATCCCCCGCTCCTCCACCAGCTTTGCCTTGCGCAGGACGGCACCGACGCCCATGAGGACGAACAGCACCGCGACCTGCTCGGCGACGATCAGGAGATTGCGCACCGCCGCCTCCGCCTCAGGCGTAGCGCGCGGCGAAGTCGCGCGCGACCTGCTCGTTCGTCTCGAAGCGGATCGCCTGCCAGCCGCACCGCCGCGCGCCGTCGCAGTTCGCCTCGACGTCGTCGATGAAGCAGAGCTCGTCCACGTGCAGGCCAATGCGCGCCTTCAGGAGGTCGTAGATGCGCTTCTGCGGCTTGAACATGCCCTCTTCGCCCGAAATGACGAGCGCATCCGCCAGCGCGATGAAGTCCGCGAAGACCTTCTTGAAGCGCGGCGCGAACGCGGGCGGCATGTTCGTGAGGATGCCGATCTTGAAGCCCTTCGCCTTCAGCGCCCTCATCCACGCAAGCGTCTGCTCGTTGCGGTAGCCCTCCAGGAAACTCGCCGTGTCCTCCTTGAGGATACGCGCCTTCGCCTCGTCCGTCAGCGCGACGTCCGCATCCGCCCAAATGAGGTCGTACATCTGCTCCAGCGTGATGAACCCACCATCCATCAGCCGCCGGTAGCGCGCGAAGCCGACTTCAAGGGCCCGCCAGTCGATGCCGAAGTCCGCCACGCAGGCGCGGACGCGCTCCGGCATCGTGGTCTTCGTCATGACGCCGCCGAAGTCGAAGACGACAGCGCACACGGGCCGGACGCCGCAGATGCCGTAGGACAGCCCTGACCGAACGAGCGCGTAGCGGCGCGAGCCGTCCGGATAGACGAGAATCGCCGCGCCATCGAGGAAGCGCGGCCAGTTCTTGCGCGAGAACGGCCCGTAGGCCCCGCGCGCGGAGAGGAACGCCGCGAGGTAGCAGTCATGCGTGACGGCGATGAACAGGCGACGGTTTCCGGCCTGCTCGAACAGCCACCGCTCGCAGGCGTCCGCCGCCGCGTGGATTTCCTTGAACCCCGGTATCCGGCCCTGCTCGAAATACGTGAAGCACGCCGTGAAGAACTCCATCGTATTGAAGGTCTTCAGCACCTCCAACGGGTCATCATAGAAAAAGGAATCGTTGCCGAGACAGCCGAACGTCGGAATCGCCGCGCCCGCAAGGCCCATGCCGACGGCAAGGCCGGCGGCCGTCTCGCGCGTCCGCGTGAGCGGACTCGAGCAGAACGCGACATCGTCCTTGAACTCCGCCAGCCGCTCGCCCAGGATCCGCGCCGTTCGCGCGCCTTCGCGCGTCAGGTGCAGCTCGTCGCCGAAGCTTGGGTCGTTCGGATCCATCTTCGGCCGCTCGGCGTGGCGCACCTGCAGGATGCAGCGCGCGCCCTTGCGGATCTCGTCCTTCAGCTCCTCGATCGTCAGTTCGTCCATCACTTCTGTCCCTTCGCCCCTCTCACAGGCCCGTTCACTCCCTCGACGGCAGCATCCCGTCCGGCAAGGGCCGCGCCGCGATCTCCAGCAGGCGGTCCAGCTTCGCCTCGATGCGGTCCAGCTTTCGGTCGAGCGCCGAGAACCGGACGTCGGCATGACCCTTGATCTCCTCCGCGCGCGCGTCGACGGCGGAGACGATCCGCGCGTGCGTCACGCCGCCGAAGCGCAGGTACAGCACCGCCGCGAGAATCGCCGCCAGCACGGCCAGCGCGACCGCCAGACGCGTCATCATGGCGTGCTCCTCCCCTTCTTCCTCTTCATCATCGTCTCCTTGTTCGTCCCGTTTTCGGCGTATTATACCAAATCGTCCGTCTATGCGTGACCGCGCGCGCAGAATGTCACATTACGCGCGCGACGACGCGCGATTCGGCGCGGGTCGCCACGACTCACCATTCTTGTCCTGTCCGCGAATGCGCTCATAGCTCATGTTCTCGAGCGGACGCGTCTCGCGGCGCGCCGTGTAGAAGCTCGGCCACGTGCCCTTCTGGTTGAAATACTGCTTCTGCGTGACGGGGTAGACGCCGATGTAGAAGTCGTTCGTCAGCGTGACGAGGCGCACCGGCCTCGACGCGGCGGTTGACGTCGCCCGCCATGTGCGTCAGGTGCTCCGATCCGATCGACACGCCGTTCGTCAGGATGTCGACCGTCACGATGGCGGGCGCGCCCTCCAGCTCGTAGCCGATCGTCACGCGCTTCGACTCCGCGTCCTGCGCGAACGTCACGCTTCCCTCCCGAATCGTCGGGCCAGCGCGGACTGCCCCCCCCCCCCCCCCTTCGTCTCGCGTGACAAGTGCTTTTCTCGTTGTCATGGCATCTCTCCTTTTCCTTATGGCTTGAAATGGATGTTTTACCCTAAGCGCGACAGCCGAAAGGGCGAGATGAGCCTCTCGTCAACCATTAGGCTGGAACTTCCGTCGAACGAAAAGGCACACGCGGCGCCGACGGGCCTCGCGCCTGCGGCCTCATAGTCGCCCGCCGGCTCCAGTTCGACGTCCTCCAGACGCGCATCCCCGCGCCACACAGCCGCCATGTCTTCGCTTTCATTGAACGGTTCCCCTCATTAGGTGGCGGCATTATAGCATAGGCGGGACGAAAAATGCAATTGCAAATCTTCCTGACCGACTTGCATTTCCCATGCCCTGAGCCTTGCCCTATTTCCGACAGGCCTTGAGCAGCGAATGGATGCGCCAGGATTCCGGATCGGATGGCGTCAGCGCTCCAGCCGGACCTGCCAGCGAGCTCTCGATGCGATCCACGTACCGCTTGACCGCCATGTTCTCGTAGAACACCTTTTCGGGCGTCTCCCCCCAGATCCAGAATTCGCCCTTTGTGTAAAGGCGCATCCATCCATAGCCGAGCGATGACTTGTGCGCGATCCTGTATTCGCTGACTGCGGCGCGCGTCTCCGGGACGTTCCGCTCAAACATCCGCATCACGAGCACCGCCTGTCGGGCCACGCACGTCAGGTCCTCGAACCGCCGCCTGGCTTCGCCTCGCAATCCAGACGCATCATACCCTTCGAGAATCGCAAGGTCAGCCTCAAGTTCGGCAACCGTGTGAAGCCTGTGGACGACCCGCGAAAAATGGCTGTCGTCAAGGAACTCGATGTCGTTGTCGCGGAGATACGCGCGAAGATTCGGCCACTCGCGATCACATCGTGCCCGAACGTTTGCGTAATAGCGTTTCACCGCATCCTTTGCGGCCCCGAACCGTTCACACCACATCCTCTCTATCTCGTCAAACGAGGATTGCGGCCTTGTGCACAGCATGACGGCGGCAAACTCGCTGAACTGTTGGGACGGAAATCCGGCGCTGCGGTCATAGTCATCGCCAAGGGAGCCCAAGGATCTCAGCCTGTGGTGGACATCGCACATGTACCGCTCAAGCCCCGTCGGCAATGCGCTGCGTATGCACAGGAAGTTCGGGCGGTTGTAGAAATGCCGCGCACCGGCCACCTTCCACCCGGCAATGTCTGCCGACGGATCTTCGTCGTGCAGCGTCGGCACGTAGCTGAAGATCATGTTCTCCGGATGGGCGACTCTTGCGCGACGCGGCGGGCGGCGCGTCGCGCTATACAGGAACACGGCCACCTTGACGTCCGGGCGCAGCTCCCTCGCCTTGGCGGCAAGCCGGTTCCAGAAAGCCACGTAGCGGTCTGACTTGTTGAGGCAGAACGGCTCCCCCGCCACCGGCGAGTCGAGCGCGACGCATCCATCGCACCTGCAAAATCCACCGTCACCATCGTTCTCGCCGGCAACCAGCAATTCAGGGCGCCCCTGACGCAGCCATTCCTTGATCCGCTCGTCAACCACAGCCTCATTCGACACGCACACTTTCGACATCCCTCGCATCCCCTGCGGCAGTCCCGGGCATTCGAAGCCCCTCTTGCCGTTCGGCAGCATCCCGAAATATTCGCGATGCGAATCCCAGCGCGTCTTTGTCCAGGCCCGGAACGAATGCCCTGAACGGTAGGTCGCCTTGCTCGCATACCCAAGACTCGCCCATTCCGCCTGTTCGCGGTCATGCCAGGCCCTGCATTCCCCTTTGGTGAAATGCAGTTCCTTCGGCACGTTTCGGCTCAGGCATTCCATGACGCCGTAATCGCGAACGGTCCATATCTCAGGCCAAGCCCCAGATTCGACGACAGCGTCCGCACCGCCATTGCCGCACCCCGCAAGGATCATGGACAACGCCACACAGAAAGGCATGTTGCACTTCATCGGCATTCCCATTAACGGATGACGACGACAGCCCCGAAGACAGCGCGCATCTGGAACGCGAAGCCGTCGGCGGTTTCCGCAATCCTGGCCTTGACGGCGCTTGAGCCCGGCAGAATCGGCGTGCCGCTGATCTGCGGCGCGGTGAACAGCGTTCTCCAGCTCCGCGCAAGCCCGCCATCCACAGCCAGTCGCATCGAGTCCAGGTTTACGCTCGCCGCACACGTGATGGAAGCTGAAGGGGCGAATCGCACCGTGCCGCCGTCAGCGGCGAGCCCGTTGACGGAAAGGTCGCCTGAGACTTCCAGCACGCTGTCCGCGTTCAGGCGAAGCATCGAGACGGCGGAGCCTGACGGGAGTCGCAGCGTGCCATTCGTGATGGCAAGAGTCCCTTCGCCCGCAACGGAATCCGCAAGCGTGACGACATGGCCTCCGGCATCGATGGTCAGCACGGCCTCGCGCCCCACGGCCAATGCGCGGTCATCGCGAGGACCGGTCGTCCCCAAGCCTTCCGCAGGCCCATACGTCCAGTCCGAAGAGACCCTGACCACGGGGGACGAAAACGGCGCCGCCTTCAGGGACAGGCAATTTTCCGCATCAGACGCCGTCGTCCAGTTCGACGTCATCTCAACCGTAATCGCATCGGCAAGCGTCAGCGAGGATGTTGACGCCGGCTCCGGCTGCATCTCAGCGAGTGACATCACCCCCGTTCCCCCGTAGACCTGGTCCTTGCCGCCACGGTACGGAACGCCAATCTCAAGCGTGCCGTCAACCACGTTTCTGCCGGGCTCGTTCTTCCACCAGTAGAGGGCTCCGTCGCTGCCGCGCTGGAAAGTCAACGTTCCCGACTGGCATACGCGGATGGACGAATTTGCCCATCCAAGATCCATCGTCTGGTTCGTCAGCGTCAGGGATCCTCCCGGCAGGATCGTGAGCTGGGTCGATTGCGCCGATGCGGACGCCGCGCCTCGCCGCAGGCAGACCTGCGGATAGGAAGGCGTTCCTGAAATGCGGATATCGCCGCAAATGTTCAGGATTCCGGCAGGGCACCTGTCATAGTAGAACATCGGCGACGTGATTACGAGCGGCCCCGCCTTCGACGTGAACGAAAGCCCTTTGCTGATGTTGCGCGCCTTCAGCCCCACATACTGCGGGAATGCCGACAGGGAATAGACGCTCGAATCCGCGTCGCCGCCCTCCGATGTCTTGGTAAAGGTGCGTTCGTTGTCGCTCGCTCCGATGACAAACGACGAGACTGCCGTATCGCGAAACGTGATGTTGGCAAGCTTGGCGCCACGGATGTTGAAATCAGATTCGAGCCGGCCGTCTGCCGCGCCAAAGTAATAGCTCAACGCCTGCGTTTCGTCCGGAGCGGTACGGCAATACCAGTTAGCCGCAGACGACCAGTAGCCGTCCCCCGCTTCTCCGATCCATTCATACGGGTAGAGTCCATCAGGTGCAGAGGCCGGCTTTACCGCGGCAATCACTCCGTTCGTGGAGACGGCCTTCCAGCCGGCGCATGAACCGGCCAGTTCCACCTGCGACGCATCTATCGGCAACAGGCCTGCCGCGCCAGTTGCCGCCAAGACGCCGCCGTCTGACGTCCCCTCCTGGACATCAAGGACTATCTTGGCTGTCGGGGCAACCACCCACTCTGCCGCCGAGACCATGTTCGTTCCGGCCGGTATCTTAAGCACGCTTTCCGGGCCAAGCACGATTCTCTCTGCGCGAAGTCCGGCATAGTCCGCATTCTCGTATGGCCCGATCTCCAGCGTCGTGCCGTCCTCAACCCGAACCTCGCGGAACGACATATGCGAAGAGCATTGCCTCATCCGGAACGAACCGCCGCCGCAGACGAGCAGGGAACCGTTTCCGTTCCGCGAACCGATCGTCGGGAAAGCCATGTTCCTCTTTACGGAAGCGTCATTCGCATCGCGCGTGTCGATGGTCAGAGTCCCCTCCACCAATGGATATACGGTTTTCGAAACCTTGATGGACATCTCTTCCGCCGTGGGTCGCATTGTCGCCGGGCCATCGACGTCAAATCCCCTGGCATCGCCGTTCACCGTATTGAATACCGCAGACCCGCCAATTGTCAGCGTGTCGAGCTTCAACGTAAGGCGCGTGTCGACAGACGAGTTTGCGCCGTACAAGAACTGCAGGGCGGTGAAAGGCTCGTGCGAAACGAGCGTACAGCGCTTTTCGACGAGGAACTGCCCGTTTGGAGCCGAGAACGGAGCGTTGAACGTGACGACCTCCCCCGCTTCCTCGATAAAGTCCACTGCCGTGCCACTCGCCGTTGCGGCGAACGCCGTTCCCTTCGATTCGGTGACAAGCCGTTTGCCGGAGACTGTCAGCGTGGACGCATTGGTTATCGCCCCGCCTGTGAGATCAAGCGCAGTACCTTCGGCAATCTGGACATTCCCGTCAACCGTCAAAGCGCCATCATCTTGCATCTTCAGGGAAGAGAGTCCTGTCATGGCAAAATCCCCCTTCACGGTCATCGTGCCGCCATTTATCGCCAATGCGACGCCGGCCTTGTCTTCATACCCGTCCCTGTGCGTAAACGTCGAACAGCAAACCGAGCCGCCATTCAGCACAAGCGCATTCGCGCTCGCCGCATAGCCGAGCAGGCCGCCAAGCGCGACCGTCGCATTCTCCACAGTCAGCGAAGCATCCGGCCCCCACAGGCGGACGATCCCCGTCGTGTTCGTAAGCACGGCTCCATTGCATATGGTCACGGGAGAATACCATAGCGACTCCAATTTCGTCATGTTCAGCGTCACGCCATCAAGCGTTGTCGGGTGGTTCTGCATGATGTACGGCGACGTCCCGGGCCCGGCATTGGCAAGCAGCTTTACGGATCCGCGACCCTTCAGGACAAGCGGAGCGGGTTTCTGAGCCCGTTCGACATAAAACGAGCCGATCTCATGGTCGCCATCGATCGCGATCTCCATCGTCTGCCCGGAAAAGTCGAAATACGCAAGCTCTCCCGATCCGGGGATGTGACCAAGCGACCAGTTGCCGGCCTCGTCCCACGATCCGCCAGACGCGCCTCTCCAGCGGTTGGTCGTAACCGCACCGTCTGCGGACGATGCGAAAGCCAAGAATGAGACGACGAGGACAACCCCCGCGAGGGCGTTCGGCGCGGCACCAGCCGCAGCGAGAGTCATTCGACTTTTCATTTTCGTGTTCCTTTTTGTGCGTATCGTCTTGTTCTGTGTCAGGCTCCAGGATCCAAGTTCCATGCTCAATCTCCCGCGCAGCGCCGGACACAGGAACATGCCCCGGCAGTCCGCGTCGGCGTAGTCGTCCCGGAAGCAAATTGGGCCGGTCTTGTTCCTGCCGAGACGTCCTCGACGCTTGCGTCCTGACTGACAATCGCCGGACGCGAATCTGGAATGCGTACCGCAAAATCAACATCATCAAGACGAATCCGGTCGGCGTGACGGACATAGAGGCCATAAGCGGGGAGCGGTCGTTTGTCGAACATGAACGCTTCTGGGTAAGCGGCCTCCTTTTCCGGAACGGCCGCCACGGCATCTTCATCGGTGCCGCCGCCGGGGAGGAGCAGCCGGATGCCGCGGAGAGTGATGTCTGACGGCCGACGAGTCGGAACGCCAGTGATCGAACTCGCAATTAGGCTGTCGGCCCTGCCACGGATATTCTCGAGAACGACATGGCGCAAAAATGTCTCGGCCCCGGCAGCCGGCTCATGCCGCCGGTCATGGCGGATGAAGAACGGCGTCTGATACCCGTCTATCGTCACGTTTCTCACCGTCACGCGCTCAAGCCTTCCGCCGTCCACGACTTCGATTGCAAGTCCCGCAATGCCGCAGATCCTGTTCGTGACGCCGGGGATCGTTTTCCACCAGCTGAAGCGGTGGTTCGCGGAGGAACGCACGAGCGCGCAGTTCTCGACCAGGACATCCCGCACGTCGGCGTAGCTGCCAGTTCCGAACTTGACGGCATTGCAACAACTCGCGAGACGACAGTTGCGGATTGTCACGTTCGTGACGGAAAACGACTTGTCGCTCTCCGTCTTGATGGCAATGGCGTCATCGTCCGCATCGATGTCACACGCTTCGATCAGCACGTTTGCGGACTCAATGTCAATGCCGTCGTTCGTGTTGTTCACGTGGTTGAAGCAACGAACACGGCGCATCGTCACGCCGTCGCAATTCCGGAGATGGCAACCCCACGCGGCCCCGTTCCGATAGGTGAAGCCCTCGAGCCGCACGTTGCGGCAACGCGAAAAGCGCATCAGGACCGGCAGCTGCTGAGGCTGGCTCTCGCCGGCAAGCCCGGCCCGTTCGCGAAAGACGCCCCCGCGACCGTCGATGACGCCCTTCCCGACGATCGCGACATTCGTCGCACACTCGGCGAAGATGAAGCACTTCTCCCCAGGAGGCATCGGATAGTCCGCGCGGTTCGTGCTCGCGAAAAGACGCGCCCCCTCGTCCAGTTCGAGAGTCACGTTGCTCTTCAGAACAAAAGGCCCCGACTCCCAATCGCCCGCAGCGACGCGAACGGTTCCTCCTCCCTGAGATTCGGCCGAGTCAATGAGCGATTGAACGTCAAGCGCCGCCCCCAACGCCGAAAACGCCGTGGCAACCGCAAGAACAGAAACAAAGACCGCCTTTTCACCGCTCATGGCGGACAGTATAGCAAATATGCCGTTCCGCGCGCAACTACAATTTTGTAGTTTTAGTCGTTTTTGCCCTTAAGACCTTCCTCTGGTGCCAGCCCATCGTCCGCGTTCCGCCAGATCCAGCCCACGGGCGCGCCCAGCCTTCCGCAACAGGGGACGCTCCATTTCGGGAAGCGCGCGGGCAAGGATGCCGCAGGCCGCGGCGCCGCAAGCGAACAGCGCGAACGGCAAGGCCGGGCTTGCCGACATCAGCAACGGAAACGCGAACGAGGCAAGCGCCGTGACGACCTGGTTGCCAAGCATCGCAAAGGACACGCCCCTCGCGCGAATCGGTGCGGGCAGGATCTCCGCCGCCAGCAGCCAGACGCACGCGCCCGGCCCGAAAGAGAAGAAACCGACAAGAACGCAGAGGGAACAGGCGACGAGCCTCGCACACGACAACAGCATGAAAATCGGCACGGCGACAAGCGACAGGGCTACGCCGACGAGTCCAACACAAAGGACAAAGCGTCTCCCCCTGCGCTCAATGAACGGCAGCGCGGCAAGCGGCGCGACAAGAGCCGCAATCCGCATCATGATGTCCGCGCCGTTCGCCGAGGCCCCTGACAGTCCCGCAGAGCGAAGAATCGCAACCGAATAATGCATGACGACGCCGATTCCCGTCGCAGACGTCAACGCCAACAGGGCACAAGCGACCAGAAGCGGACGTTTCAGGCAGAAGCCTCGGTCCTGACTGGATGCGCGACCGGACGCGCAACCATCGTGCTGTCGGTCAACATCCCGGCCGTCGGCCCCGCGTTCCAGCATGAGCGTCCCAAAGAGAAAAAGAATCAACACCGGCGCAAGGGCGAGGACATCAATCCGCCAGGCAAATGCGGACGACATGTCCCCAAGCGCTACGGCAAAGCCGACACCCGCCCCCGTGACACCGCCAAGGGAATTCGCGAATTGGTAGAGCGCCGAGGCGCGTCCACGGCGTTCAACCGGCAACGTTTCGGCAAGATACAGCGGCAGAAGGACCGAAAACAGTCCCAACCCAAAGCCAAGAACAAAACGGCCCGCAATCGCAAGCGAGAAAACATCGCCAGGCGCACAAACAAGGGGAACGGCCACCAGCGCACAAGCGCCGGACAGCTGCATCGCACGGACACGCCCAAGACGATCCGCGAGAAACCCGCCGGCGGCGGACGACAGAACCATGGCAAACATCGCAGCGGAAACGAAGAGCCCGCGCCCCATCTCGCCAACCGCCATGAGCGGAATCGCCGCCGCGACAAGGCTGGGGGCAAAGCCGGACGCGAACGCGCCGACAAGCGGAACGAGAAGCGTTCTCACGGAAAGCTCTCACCGTTCACATAACGCGTACCGAACGCCATTCTCTGCCGGATTCGCCGACCCTGCAGAAACGCGCAGACCGATTCCGACAACTGGTCTCCGTGCGCGAACGGATCGTTCTCAAGCCGCGTGAGGGACATGGGATAGACCGGGCCCAAACCCGTATTTGACAGGGAGACGACCTTCACGTCAGCCGGGATTCGCAATCCGGCCTCCTGCAGAGCCGTCAGCGCTCCAGAAGCGACATAATCGTCCGTGAAGACCAGCAGCTCCGGCAACCATGCCCGGCCCTCGGACAGAAACCGCGCGCGAAACGCATCCAGCGCACCACGCGCCGTCCCCTCGGCTCGGCCTTGTGTCAATTCAACTGGCGTCAGGAACTCATCCGCTCCGATCCCCGCTGCACGAAGTGCGGGAACCGCGTCAAACGCGCGCCCCGTCTCCTTCGACGCCTGCAGGACACGGCGGACGCCTCGCGCTTCGCAGTGATTGACAAGATCCGAGACCGCCGCGTCGTTTGAACGCAAGAAGCTCGCGACACACCCCTTGAGCCGACAGGGCATCGGGCCAAACACGCCGAATGGGACGTCCGTCTTCGAGAGGAACCGCTCGATGTCGGGGCGGTTCTCGATAAGAAGCGCGAAATTCGGCCTTGCCTTTAGCTCATGCGCCAGCAGACGGAAATCATAGCGGCCGTTTGCCTTGCGCAAGACCGTCACCTGCGAGAACATGTAGCCGAGCTCGGAAATGCGCGCACGAAGCCGGCCAACCAACACGTTCTGATAGTACACATGGTCGCCATCCGGCACGATGACGAGAACGCGACCAACCCAAACGTCCTGTCGCCGCGCGTTCACGACGCAACCGGTTCGCCTTTGCGCCGTGATGAGCCCCTCCCGCACAAGCGCGGCGACGGCGGCCTCCGGCACGCGAATCGACACGCCGAGGAGCTTCGACCATTCGAGAATCGTCGGAAGAACGACTCCCGGCTTGTAATATCCAGATGCGATCGCTTCGCGAAGGCCGTTGGTCATCTGCCTGGACATGCTGACCCCGATGCCCTTCTGTATCTTGAACGGAACATTTCTCTCCATGGCCGATATGATATCAAAAATCGCCCTTCGGATGCGCGTGACGCGGAGACCGGGCTTTCACTCGCCCAAGCGTAAACGCGCGCCTTCAGAGGCCGTGTCCGACGGTTTTCCCGTCAAAGACGTGAAGCCGTCCACATCACTTGTTCGCTGCAGTTTCATCGGGTTTCGGCACACGCAGACGAGTAAAAAAGATTTTCCGCAGAGAATTCTCATTTTACGCTATCTGCACGAACCAACCGTATTTCCAACGTTTCCACCTCATAGGAATGGGGACAGGCCCCGGCAAATGGGGGCCTGTCCCTCGCGTATCCTTTTTCGGACAGGAACGGAACTGTATCACTCGGACTGTACCACTCATGTCTGACCCTTTATTGGGGGGCCTGTCCCTCGCGCATCCTTGTCAGAAAACGCAGGTCAGCGAGAGCCCGCAGGGAAAGCACCAGCTGCGGTTGCGCGCGCCGCCGTCCGACTGGCGGATGTAGTTGCGCGACGCCTCGCGCACATGACGATCGAAGAGGAAGTCGCTGTAGGCGACGAAGCCCGACAGCGTCAGGCGCTCCGTCACGCGCCAGACGAGCGAGATCCCGAAAACCGTGTCCATCAGCCCCGCCCGGCCGAGACGTCCGACGAGATCCGGCGACGGCAGATATCCCTTGACGCGCTTGCGGTCGCCCCAGCCCTGCGCGACGGACGGCATGAGGCTCACGCCCCCTCCCAGCGGAATCTCCTTCGAGAGACTGAAGTTGAGGTAGGTGCCGTTGTCACGGACGGTGTCCCGCTCGTAGGCGAGGCGCGGCACAAGCCACAGGTCGGGCAGCGCGACGTCCGCAAGCCAGAACTGCGTGTCTGCGATGTGTGTGCGCGGCGGGTGGTACTCGTAGCGGTAGCCGACGCCGACCTCGACGCTCGTCGGCAATCCGCTGATCTCGTCCGGCGAGAACGTGTGCCGCAGGTCGACGGGGAAGTCGATTTCCCAGAAGTCCCACGTGCGGTCGCCGCGTCCCATGCGCATGCCGATGTCCGTGAGGTCGATGTAGAACTTGCCGCCTGCGGAAAGGCTGTCGAAGAAGGTCAGCTCGCCGGACGGCAGAAGATTCGGGCGATCCGCGTCGGGGAGGCCGTAGGACAGCACCTTCGACGCGAAGTCCAGCGAAGCCGAGCCGCGCACGAAACCGTCCAGACCCTCGCCGGCACAAGACAGCGCACTAAAGACAAATAAGACCGAAGAAAGTCTTTTCATAATCATTTTTTGGGATCTCACACGGAGTGACGGAGGCACGGAGAAAAACCGAAGAAGTCGGTCGCTACGTCTCTGATCATGATGCCGAATAGAAACTCCGTGGCTCCGTGCCTCCGTGTGAGACAAATCAGTCAGATCCCTTTCACGTCAAAAGCTCCAGTTCCGGAAACGACCGCCTCCGAGACGCCCCTCAGGTTCTTCGCGCGGACGGTCGGGCGGAAGTCCCCCCAGAGGCGGAGCAGCGGGCCCGCGACGCCCGTAACCGTGACGTTCTCCAGCGCCAGACGCCCGATCTCGGCGCCGCGGACGAGTTCGGCGACAGGCTGGGCAAATGAGATCTCGCAGTCCTTCAGCGTCAGGTCCAGCTTGACGTCATGGCCCTTCGCCCCGTATGCGCAGAGCGGCAGACGGATGCCCGCGGCCTTCACGCGCTCGAACGTGATGTCCGTCATCGGCACGCCGCGCTGCCACTGCTCGTTGTCGTAGTTGTAGTGCAGGAATCGGTCGGCGTTCTCGACCGTGCAGTCGCGCAGGACGATGCGCCGCGCGAAGTCGCGGATCGGATGCGTGCCGTCCGCGTAGTAGGTGAAGAACGAGAGCATGTTGTTGCGCCCGAGGGACGAGCCGGGCGGCGTCGGCACGCCGGCCTCCTTCTGCTCCTGCGTGAGGGAGCCGCGAAAGCCCCACTCGCCGGGGCCCTTGATCGTGCAGCGTTCGATCAGCACGTCGTTGCCGCCAAAGCGGAACGCGCTGCAGGACGAGTTGACGTAGCAGTCGCGCACCGTCACGCGATGGTTGTCGAACCCCGAAAAGCAGTCGTCGCCCGTCTTGAACGTGCAGTTCTGTATCAGCACGTCGTCGCACCCGTTGAAATGCACGGCATCATGCCCGCCGAGGCACGTCACGCCGTCGAACGAGAAGCCCTGCACGTCCGCGAGGCGGTGCGCCCAGTTGCCGGTGTTGTTCACCGTGTAGCCCCGGAAGGTCAGGTTCGTGCAGTCGATGGCGTTGATGCCGAGCGGGCCGCGATAGAACTCCTCTCCCGCCGGGTCGTAGGGGTTGGCCCCGTCGATGAGACTGTCCGGCTCGCCGACGATCGCCGCATCCGTCGCCTTGTAGAGGCGGATGAGCGCGTTGTTCCAGCGGCTTCCCGGATAGCGCCAGATCGTGTCCTTGTAGGTCGTGTCGCTCTGATACCAGCGCTCGTGCGAGACGATCTTCGGATCGACAGGCTCGACCGTGTCCCTTTCGAGGATGTAGTATTTCTCGATGTCGCGCGAGCCGAGCAGTCGGCAGCCCGATTCCAGGTAGAGCGTGACGCGGCTGCGCAGGCGTAGGCCGCCGACCTTCCACGTGCCCTTCGCGAGCCGCACCGTGCCGCCGCCCGCGCGGAAGCAGTCGTCGATTGCGCCCTGGACGGCGCGCGTCGCGTCGCCTTCGACAGGCGAGGGGCGGACGGTCTGCCGCGCGCCCCCCAACGAGCAGCAGCCGGCAAGAAAGGCCGCCGCCAATACACACGCTTTGACTGCAGTCTTCATTCGTTCCCCCTTTCCTGAAAGCCCGCCGTGTCTCCCCCCGCGTCGAGGCGCCTCACGCCCTTCAGCCGCGCGCCGCTGAAATAGACGGGCTCGTCTGACAGCTTCAGCTCAAAGGCGTTCACGCCCGACGCTTTGCCGGCGACCGGCTTCCCCATCATGTCCGCGAATGTCACGCCCGGGCCGTCAAAGGCCAGCGTCCGGACGCGCCGGCCCGTCGTCTGCCAGAGCATTCCGCAGGCCGTGCCGTCCGGGCGCGTCCACTGCGGGCAGTAGAGGCCGTCGTGCAGCCACTCGTCTGTCCGCTGCGCCGAGCCGGGCGGGCGCATCTGCGCAAACGTGCGATAGGCCTGCCACGCGGGCTTCGGCCTGAGGTCGGCGTGCGCCAGGCCGAAGTGCTCCTCGCTGAAGAAGCGGTCGGCCTCGTGGGCGCGCAGGTTGTAGCAGAAGAAGCCTTCGACGCCGCAGGCCAGCGACAGCGACAGCGCCCGCACATGGTACGCCGCCTGCGTCCGCTCGTCCACCGGCTGGGCCGCCGCCGCGCCCGACGGGATGCCGCCGATCACGGCCGCGCCCTTGAGGTCGCTGTCGAAGCGGTAGACGCAGACGGCCACCGCGTCCTTGCCGTTCTGGGGGTTCGTCCCCTTCACGAGCGGGACCCAGGTGTCGCCCGGACGCAAGTGGCGGTCCGTGAAGAAGTGGACGCACGGGAACCCGGTCGGCGGCTGCTTGACGCCGCCGGAGAGCCCTTCGGGCGTCCCGTAGACGGTCAGGATGCCGTCCTTCGGCAGCTCGCTGCCGGGCAGCCACCACGAGTCGCAGTGGATGTGGAGGCGCTTGCAGAGGTTCCAGTCCGTCGGGCCGTTCGCGAGGCTCGACCCGCCGTCCGGCAGGCTGCGGTAGGCGCGCCAGAACGGCATGCCGCCCAGCTCGACGATCGTCCCGCCCGCCTTCACGAAGGCGTACACCGCCTCGAACGTGTCGGCCGGAAACGACTCGTCAAGCGGGTAGACCACGGCGTCCCAGCCGCCTTCCGCCAGCCGCCGGACCGTCTCGCGCGGGCCGCAGACGCGCACCTCGGACCCCGCCGGGAAAGCCGCCTTCAGGCCGTCGGCAAGGCCGCGCGCCACAGGCCGGCCGTCGGGCATCGACGCGGCGAAGATCACGCGCCAGGGCCGGCGCCGGCCCAGCGCGACCGTCAGCCCGGCCGTGACGAATCCGCCCGGGTCCGAGAGGCTGGCCTCATGCGTCGGCCAGCCGACCTCCGTGAACCAGATCGGCTTGGCGGCGTCGCCATGCCGCGCCATCCGCGCGCGAAGGGCCTTGAGCCCGTCGGGCACCGAGACCTCCGCCGGCCGCGGATACGTGTAGGGATGCACGTTCATGATGTCGAAGAACGGCTGCGCGCCGGCCTTGTAGCACGCCTCGATGAAGTCGGGAGCCCATCCCGCCGTGCCGCCGAAGGCGACGCGGACCTGGGGGTTCTCCGCCTTGATCGCCTCATGCGCCTTGCGCAGCAGGGCCACGTAGCGGGAGGCGTCCGGGTCTTTCCAGAACGCGGGAATGTTCTGCTCGTTCCAGATTTCCAGCACCGGCAGGCGCAGGCCGTAACGGCGCACGGTCGCGCGGCAGAATGCCGCATAGGCGTCAGCGTTCCTCCAGGCCGGATCGGCCCATTTCGGCGTGCCGTAGACGATCGGCAGGAGCCTCACGCCACGCGCTTCCGCCGCCTCGACCAGGCGGTCATACCTGGAGAAGTCGAACGCGGCGTCCCTCGTCGGCTGGCAGACGCGCCAGTCCCAGTCCACGCGCACGTACCCCAGCCCGCCCTTCTGCGCAAGGTCCAGCAGCTCCTCGCGCATCCCGTACTCGGAGCGCGTGAGGTCGGCGACGACGCCATAGGGGACTGCCCGCCGCGCGTCGGCGCTTCCGCACAGGGCCGCCGCCGCCAGGGCAACAAGCCCCCGCCAGCCCGCCGCAAAACCATTTCTGCCGTTCATTTCACGAATCCTCCCGATTTAACGCACGAGAAAAAGAAAGCCCGTTTCGTCTTCAAACGGCGAAAAGGCGACGCCGACATCCTCGCCGTCCTCCCCGGCCTTCGCATAGGCGAACGTGAGGCGGTTCGGGATCGCCGTCTCGACCGGCAGGCGCACGTCCCCGTCAGCGGCGGAGAACGACAGGGGCGGCACACCTTCGACCGCGACCTGCAGGACCCCGCCGCCCGTCACGCGGAAATTGGCAAAGCGCCGACGCCGGCCGCCCGGCGTCCCGTTCCATTCGCACGTGACGGACCCCTCGCGCAAGAGCAATCCGCCATCCGCCAGGACGGCGTCAGGGCTGGCCTCAAGGACCTGGAGCTTGCGCGGCCGCAGCGTCTTGCCGAACGCCGGACGCCAGTCGAACTCGTAGGCCCCGGCGTCGACGCGCCCGTTGTAGACGCGCGCGCCGCCCCCGCAGTCTGTCGCCGTCAGCCGGTCCTCCGCAAGCCAGTCATCGCACCCGGCGTCGATCGCCTTGTTGCCGGGCAGCAGACGGCCGTCGGCATCCACCAGTAGCTCGGCCGCCGCGAAGCGGAGGTTGTTCGACGACGTCGCCTCGTCGAACCCGACCGAACCCGCCGCGTCAAGGACGATGTTGTCGCTTGAGTCCCGGTAGGCTTTGACCGTCGCCGCCGGCCGCGTCGGCGAAAGGATTAGGCAGTTGCGGATGCCCCGGCAGGTGTCGCTGAAGACGGAGCCGAGCAGAAGCCCGCCGTTGACGAAGACGATCACGCAGTTCGGGCCGACCGTGCAGTTGCGGATGTCCGCGCAGTCCGCAAACGGCACGTCCGAACACCGGTCGGCATAGCAACTGAAGAGCCGCGCGGACGCCGCGGCGCCGCCTTTGCTCAGCGCGAGGTTCCCGTCGAAACGGCAGCGCACGTAAGTCCCCCCGAAGCCCGTGCCGACGAAGCCGTGACATCCCGTCATGACGCAATCGCGCACAAGCGACGTCTCCGCGGCGAGGACGCCGGAGCCTGCCGAGGCGTCGTCGGCGCGATCCGTGTCGTCCGTGTCGCCTTCGCGAAGCGTAAAGCCTTCGAGGCGGGCGCCCTCGCAGAGCGTCACGCAGCGCATCGCGTCCGGCCCAAGCCTGAAATAGGCGCCCCAATACCCGTTCAGGCTTTGGCGCGGCACGCTGTCCCGCACGCCCGTGATGAACGTCGCGGAGGGCCCTTCGTCGGCGACGAGCGCCACGCCGGGCGGGACAACCACGCGCGAGGCGTGCTCCACCCCGTTCGTCGAACGCCGGAGAATCGGCATCTCGTGCCGCATGAGCCCCTCGTTGTAGTCGCCGGGCGCCGCGTGCACCACATCGCCCGGCACCGCATGCGCCATCACGCCGGCCAGCGTGCGCTTGGGCGTCCCCTCGCTCCAGCCGTCCTTCGCGTCATCGCCGACGGCGGCATCGGCGTTCACGTACCAGTTGGTGGCGTAGACGGCCGTGAGCGCGAGGAGAACGCTGTCCCCGTCGCGCGGCGTCCACGAATAGGACGTTCCGCACGTGTCGCGGGGGACGAACGTGCCGTTGACGTCAAAGCCGAGGAAGTTGCGCGTCGCGGCGTCCGTCGCCGCAAAGGAGACCGTCTCGCCGGGATTCGCCGCAAAAGACCCTGCGGGCTCGATGCCGCGTCCGCCGTTCGCCGCAGCCGTGAAGCCGAGGCCCAGGCGCACGAATGCGCCCGCCGTGACGGGGCCGTCCGCGTAGCGCGGCGCGCTGCCGTCCAGCGACGACAGGGCCACCGCCAGGACATTGCCGTTCACGACGCCGCAGTCCGCCGCCTCTGACGAGGCCGGCACGGAGAAGTCGTCCAGGAGGAGCGGGTCCACGGCGTTTCCGCCCGACGTCCCGTCCGGAATCCCGGGCTGCGGGCACGCCCTGAACACGCAGTTGTAGACGTTCCCGCCTTCGACGACGCGCCGGCCGGGCCGGCTGTCGCGGAACGTCGTCTGCACGACGCGGCTGTTCGCCGCCGGGTCCAGGTAGACCGCCTTCCCGCTCACGACCAGCGAGCCGTCCACGTCCTCGTTGTCGCAGACGAGGCACTGCGAAAGGCTGCTGGCGTATGCCAACGTGCCGTGGCAGCGAATCCCCGCGGATTCATAGGTCGTGCCCTGATAGACGAAGACCTTGTTCGTCTCCAGCGAGGGATCGACCGTCCGGTTCCGCGTGATGACGCAACGGCGCGCCAGCACATTCGCGAGAGCGGCGTGCCGGTAGGCCACGTTGTTGGAGATGATGCAGTCGATCGCCTGCACGTGCTGCTGCCGCCAGCCTTCCCAGCTCCGGCCGCAGATGCCGGCCGCCGCCCAGTTGTAGGCCTGCCAGTCGTCCGCCGACTTGATGCTGCAGGCCGGGTTCGCGTCATGTCGCGCGAACTGGTAGGGATACGACTTGCCGTCCGGATCCGAATCCGTCGCCCCGCCGGTGATCGTGAAGCCCTGAATCGCCACGTACCTGTCGCCGGACACGCCGACGCACCGCAGGGCGCCGGCGCCGCAGCCCCTGTTGACGAAGCCCTCCTGGTCGGTGCTGAAACGCCCGCGGATCACCGTCTTTTCGGCGCCCTCGACCGCACACAGGCGGACATTCCGCGAAAGCGTCACGCGGCACTTGGTCGACCGGATCCAGTCGGCGTCCGTCATGGCGTCGCCCTCGCCCTCGGCATACACGCCCGCCTTCGCGAAGATCACGCCGTTCTCGGACGAGATGTCGTTCGCCTTCTGAAGCGTGCGCACGGGCGCTTCGCGCGTGCCGGGATTGCCGTCATCGCCCGCCTCGGCGTCAGCCCAGACGACGCTCGCCGCCCGCCGGATCGCGTAGAGCGCCTCTGCCGTCCCGTCAGGCTCGACATACAGCTCCGCAACGCCCGTCATCCCGTCCGGATAGAGATAGCGGTAGGACGTCGCGTGGCCGTTCACCGTCTCCCCGGGCGTGTCGGTCGCATAGGCGTAAAGCGCCTCCCCCTCGTCCAGCAGGGTCTCGACAAGGACACGCGCGCCAACCGCGCCGGACACATGGTCCGTGCCGCGCGAATCCTTCATCCGGACGCGACGGCCGTTCAGGCGGTAGGCCGCGCCGCCGTCGGAAAAGCGGTAGCGCCGCCCCGGCTCGACGCCGCCCTCGAAGGCGCCCATGTCCACGCATTCGCCCTGACGGCGGGGCGCGCCGGCGAAGTCGCGATCGAGGTATTCGTCGGGGATCACGCCCGCGCAGGCGACGGCAATCCACTCGTTGCTCCCCTGCCCGACGAGCGCGCTGCCGGCGCGCAGCCGGAAGTCCGTGTAGGGGGAGACGAGCTGCGCCCATCCGAACGCGTCGATCCTGGCGGACGGGTCCTCCTGGTTCGCGTCGAAGTCGTAATTGTTGTTGCCGCCCTGCAAGTGGCGTTCGGCGGGATGCTTCGCGCCCCAGTCGCCTCCGATGTTCCGCTTCCCGTTCGGCATCGACCCGTTCGCGTTCATCGCGCTGTTCCAGATGGACAGCCCCTGGTTGTCGACGAACCTGAACATCGAGCTTGCGTCGAAGAACACGCAGTTGTAGAAGCCGACCTTGCCGGTGTAGTCCGGCGAGTTCACGTCGCCCAGCATCTTCGTGTTGACGCCATTCCCGTAGTTGACGGCCATTGTGCAGTTGACGAAGTTGACGACGCGCGAAAGGTCTGCGCCGATCACCGTGTCCGTGAGGCTGAACGACTGGTCGGCCTTTCCGCCGCACGCCACGAAAAGGGAGCTGAACGCCCCCAGGACGCCCCGCACGGCGCCGCCCTGCTGCACGCCCGCGCGGCATCGGTCGACCATCGTGCGGACCAGCGCGAACGGCCCCTCCAGCGCGCCGCCCGCATAGCCTGCACGGCAGTCTTCCACCGTCACGTCCACGAGGCAGATGCGCGCGCCCGCGTTCCCGAGGAAGAGCATCCCGCCACCGCGCGCGACAAGGTTGGCCCCCGTCTGCGCGAGGCGCGTCTTGTCCCCCGATGCCGTCGTCACGAACGGCCAGACGGCCTCGTCCGTCGTGGTCTGCTGGAGGTCTGCCGCGGCCGTGCGCCCGCCCGCGACCGTCAGGCCCTCCACAAGCGACCCGTCCGCGCCTTCGGCAAAGAGGATCCCCCGCACGGCCGCCGCGCCGCAGCCGTCCGCGTCGGGCGCCTCGGCGGACGCCCCCCGGATGACGGTCTTGTCGCGTCCCGCGCCGACAAGGCGAAGCCGCTTGTCGACGACCACGCGCGAAAGCGTCGTCTGCCCGCCGATCTCGTGCGCGGTCACGCCAGCGGCGTACTCACCCCGGCCGATCCGGACCGTGTCGCCCGCCGACGCCGCGCGGACGGCATCGCCGACCGAGCCGAAGGGAGACGCTTCCGACCCGTCGCCGCCTGTCACGGCATGCGCGCTGACGTGCCATGTCCGGCCGTTCTCGAACTGAGAGGCGAGCGTCGCCGCCTGGCCTCTCGAAGCGGCCGCGAATCCCGCCAGGCACGCCAGCATCCCGGCGCACACCACACCTGCTGTCTTCAGACGCATAATGAACCCTCCTCTTGCTTTAAGACGCTTCAGCGTACCCCGCCGCCGTCAGTTTCCCGCCGGCAGCGCATACCAGGCGACTTCGGCGAGAAAGAACTCGCTGAGGCAGATCGTCGAGTAGTCATAGCGGCGGATCACCTCCGCAAGCGCGGGGCGCAGCGACGCGTCGCCCGAAAAGGCGGCCACGGCGCAACTGGCCAGCGGCGCGGTCACCCACAGGCGCTCGAACTCCTTGCGCGTGCCGAGGACCTCCTTCTTGCCCGTCGCCGCGACCTTGCTGCAGTCCCCTTGCGTCTTCTGCTCCCGCCACGAGTAGCCGGCTCGCCAGTTGGCATACCTGAACGGGGTCTCCGTCGAGTTGTCGTACTTCTTGCTCATGTCGAAGAACTTGCGCGCACGTCCGGCGTTGATGCGAAGCCCTTCGCGGTACTTGGCGCGGCGCGCCGGGTCGCTGTCCGCCTCGGACAGCCTGCGCAGGCAGCCGGACGCCGTCACGTAGATCCACATGCCGTCGATCTCCACGCGGAACTTCTTCATGTCCGGGACATACCCCTTCGCCAGCGTGTCGACGCGCGTCAGCCCCGTCGACGGATGCACTTCGGCGCAGGCGTCCTCGTAACGCGCCTTCCAGGCCGGGTCTCCCGTCACGTCGTACATCGCCCAAAGGACGAACAGGTAATGCGCATCGCCCCGGAAGTGAAGCGAATGCTCCGTCTTGATGTCGCCGCTCGACTGGCCGCGGAAGCGTCCGTCACAGCGGCATTTCCAGTCGACTTTCGCCAGCGCCTCCCCGACCTCGCGGACCTTGGCGACCAGCGCGCGGCGCTCGTCCGGTCCGGGAAGGCCGCTCATCGCATAGGCATGAAGGCCGTAGAACCACGGCACGGTCTGGTCTTCGCTGCTGATCGGGAAATGGCTCTTGCCGTCCGTGCCGAAGCCGCGCACGATCATGCCCGGCTCGTCCGACACGCTCGCCGCCTTGACGAGCCCGCCCGCCAGGCGACGGCAGAGCGCCCGGTCTTCGGCAAGGCCGCTGCGCCGCGCCTTTTCGCTCATCGCCGCCAGGTAGGGACCCGTGAACATGGGCCCGTTCTCGATCGGCGTCCAGTAGCCCATGCCGTTCGGGCGCAGCTCGGCGCAGTCCTTCGGCGTGGGGATCTCGCCGACATAGTCAAGGAGAAGCCCTTCCGCGCCCATGAACGTCCCCGTCAGCCGCTCATGGGCCTGCGCCAGGGCGGCCTCGACCGTCCGGGCGGCCTTCGCGCCCTCGGCGGTCTGCCCGGCAGCCGCCATCGCCGACGCGACCAGGGCGCAAAGGCATCCAGTCATGGCCAACTTGAGTTTCGTCTCTTTCATTTTCTTCGCTCCTTTCATTTGCGTTGGCGACATTATAGCATAACGCCGTCCCGAAAAACATAAAAACAAAGGATGAAAAAACATGAAACTTACGGAACAAGCCCGTACGCCGGAAAGCGCAGCGGCGCGGCAGCGGGATTGCCGGCCCTTGATTCCCGAAAGGGAATCTGCTACACTACCGCCTTGTTTTCACAATGACTGTCCAGAACATCCTTGTCATCATTCCGACGGGCGACTACGCCGAGCGCCTCAAGCTCGACGGCGTGCTTGAGTACGCGCGCGACAAGGCGGGCTCCCGCTGGAACCTCAAGCTCTGCGTCGGCGGACACGTCCAGCTCCCGTCGCCTGAGACGTGCCGCGTCCGGTGTGACGGCATCATCGCCTACGTCCAAAGCGAGGCCGAACGGCGCGCGCTTCTCCGCTTCGGCCTGCCGACCGTCCTGATCGAAGACCAGTCCGAGCCGGGGCAGGCCCCTTGCCGCGCGGGCGTCGCCACCATCGTCTGCGACCACGTCGCCGAGGGGCGGACGGCTGCGGCGTACTTCCTCTCCCGCCGCTTCAGGAACTTCGCCTTCATCGGCACCGAGCGGAAGGCCCCGTGGTGCGAGCTGCGCCGGCAGGGCTTTACGTCCGCCCTCCGCGAACGGGGCCTGGACTGCGCGGTCTTCGGCGGCAGGGCCGACCTCGGAGCCTGGCTGAAGGCCCTGCCCAAGCCCTGCGCCGTCTTCGCCGTGCGCGACATGCGCGCGCGCGAAGTCCTCGATGCGGCGGACATGCGCGGAATCGCCGTGCCGCAGGAAATCGCCGTCCTTGGCGTCGACGACGACGAAATCCTCTGCACGACCGCGCGTCCCCCCCTTTCCAGCATTCCAACCTTCGACCGTTCGCTCGGCTATGCGGCCGGGCGTGCGCTGTACGCGCTGATGACCGGGCGCTCGGACGGCGGACTGATCCGCACCCGCCATGCGAACGTCGTCTCGCGGCAATCCACCGAGACGGACATCCTTGGCGACCCGTTCGTGACGAAAGCCCTCTCCTGGATTCGCGCGCATCTGGACGCGAAGATCAACGCCGACTCCCTTGCACAGGCCATCGGCTACTCCGCGCCGGCCCTGAAGAGCCGGTTCGCGCGTGCGCTCGGGACGACGGTAGGCGAGCAGGTTCGCCGAATGCGTCTCCAAGGCGCACGAGACCTGTTGACCGGAACCGCCCTTCCCGTCGAGGACATCGCCCTGCGGTGCGGCTATTCCTGCACCTCGCACCTTGCGCTTCGCCTGCGCCAGGCCGAAGGCATCACGCCGCTTGCCTACCGCCGACGGCACGGCAACCTGCCCGTGCGCGAGAAACCGGGGGCCCGCCCCTGCCGGGAGCCGCGCGCCTAAAGCGCGGCGACGTTCATCTCCTTCAGCGTCGTGCGCCCGTCGTAGAGAGCCTTTCCGACGATGGCCGCGCACAGGTTCGGGCGCTCCAGCGCCTTCAGGTTCTCGACGTCGAACGGCGACGACACGCCGCCCGAGGCCGTGATCCGGCACGTCGGCGCGGCGTCGCAGATGGACGCCATCTGCGTGAGGTTCGGGCCGCCCAGCATGCCGTCCGTCGCCGTGTCGGTGTAGATGACCGTCTTCACGCCGAGCCGCGCGACCGCCGCCGCGAGATCCGCCGCCTTCAGAGACCGTGTCCGACGGTTTTCCCGTCAAAGACGTGAAGCCGTCCACATCACTTGTTCGGCATAGTCACGCCTCGCTTCCCGTAAGCTGACCTAATTTTGGAAATTCGTGTGCGGGCTGCGGCTTGACGACCGAGACGAACGCGGCGACCGGCAGCGTCAGGCCTTCGCCCGGCGCCAGGAGGACCGTCTCGCCGGTCGACGGCACGTGGACGACGCGCTCCGCCGGCTCGGCGGGCAGGTCGCCGGCCGGGGCCTTGCGGAACGTGAAGTAGGGGCAGTCGACACGCTCGGTCGGCACGGGCGGCGGGAGCGACAGGTCCATCGCCGCCAGCGCTTCCTTGACGTGAAGCGGGCGCGGCTGGCCGTCCGCGCCGACGCGCCCCCAGTCGTAGAGGCGGAACGTCGTCGTGCTCGGCTGCTGCACCTCGTAGACGCTCGTGCCCTCGCCGATCGCGTGGACGAGCCCGCCCGGGATGAAGTAGCATTCGCCGACCTTCGCGTCATGGCGCACGAGGATGTCCTCGAACGAGCCGTCCTTCACGGCCCGCTCGACGTCCGCCGCCGCCGTCCCCGGCTTCACGCCCGCGAAGATCGGGCCCGCCTTCAGGACGCACCACATCTCCGTCTTCGGGTCGCCGCCGACGGTCTTCGCCGTGACGTCGTTCGGGTGCACCTGGACGCTCAGGCGGTCGTTCGCGACGATGCGCTTCACGAGGATGCGCGGCGTGTTGACCAGCCATTCCTCGTAGCCCCAAAGGGCCTTGTGAATCTCGCGCGTCGGGCAGGTCATGGCGACCTCACACCTTCCACTCTTCGGTCTTGGCCTTCTGCTCGACGGGTTCCGAATAGACGTTCGACTCGTCCGGCGCGGGCTTCACGGGATCGAGCGCATGCTCGAACTTCGGCAGCTCGCGCTGCGGCGCGTCCATCTTCAGGATCGCCGGCGCGCCGGAGCCCGTGACGGCGTTCGCGCCGACGAGCGCGGCGGCCGCCGCCTTCTCCTCGTCGCCCGCCGCCTCGCGCGCGTCGACCGCCGCCTTCGCGTCCGCGTCAATCGCGCCGAGCTTCGTGTGGCGCGGCGGAATCGGCTTCAGGAGCGGATCGTCCGGCCCGATCACCGTGCACTTGAGCTCTTCCTTGATGTAGTCCTCTATCTCCGGGATCTGGCAGCTCTCGAACTCGTCCGCAAACGAGATCGCGATGCCCGTCGAGCCCGCGCGGCCCGTGCGGCCGATGCGGTGCACGTAGTCCTCGGCCTCGTAGGGGAAGTCGAAGTTGATGACGTACTCAAGGCCCTTCACGTCGATGCCGCGCCCCGCGACGTCCGTCGCGACCACGATCTTGACCTCGCCGTCGCGGAAGGCGTCCAGCACCTTCAGGCGCTTGTTCTGGTTGACGTCGCCCGACAGCATCTCGACGGACACGCCGCGCACCTTCAGCGACTCGTAGACGTCTTCCGTCGTGCACTTGCGGTTGCAGAAGACGATCGTGCGCGCGTCGGGGTGGAGCGCGATGTGGTTGAAGAGCACCGTGAACTTGTCCTTCGCCTGGATGACGTAGACGACCTGCTTGACCGTGTCGGTCGCGTTCGTCTCGCTCTCGACCTCGGCCTTGTAGGGCGCCTCCATCCAGTTCATCGCGAGGCGCATCACCGTCTCGTTCAGCGTCGCCGAGTAGAGCATCGTCGTGCGCCTGTTCTTCGGCGGCAGGTAGCTCATGATGCGCCGCACGTCCGGGATGAAGCCCATGTCGAGCATGCGGTCGGCCTCGTCGATGACGAGCGTGTCGACGTGCGAGAGGTTGATGACGCGGCTCTTCGTGAAGTCGAGGAGGCGCCCCGGCGTCGCGACGAGCAGGTCGACCGGCGCGGACAGCACCTCATGCCGCTGGCGGTCGTAGTCCATGCCGCCGTAGATGGCGAGCGAGCGGAGGCCCGTGTACTTGCCGATCGCGTCCGCGTCCTTGCAGATCTGGATGACGAGCTCGCGCGTCGGCGCGATGACGAGCGCGCGCGGGCTGCCGCCGTCCTTCGCGCGGTTCTCCGGGCTGCGCAGGTAGCGCGTCAGGATCGCGACGAGGAACGCCGCCGTCTTGCCCGAGCCGGTCTGCGCCTTGCCGGCGATGTTCTTGCCGGCGAGCGCCTGCTCCAGGCTGAGGGCCTGGATCTCGGTGCAGTACTTGAAGCCGAGGTCGGCGATGCCGTGCATGACCTCGCTCGGCAGGTCGAAGTCATGGAAGCGCTTCTTGCCCTCCATCGGCTCGACGACAAACGAGTCCATCGACCACGCCGCGTGCGCGGCCTTGCGCGCGGCCAGCTCCGCCGCGCTGATCTCGCCGCCGGGGCGCATCTCGTCCGCCGCCGTGTTGACCGGCGCCGGGCCGCGACGCCCGCCGCGCCCCCCACGACCGCCACGGTCGCCGCCGCGTTCGCCGCGACGCTCGCCGCGCGCGGACTTCGGGGACGCTGGCTTCTGCTGCGCGGGACGCGCCTTCGCGCCCGCCTGCGCCGCCTTCGGAGCCGGCTTCTGCGCCGCGCCCTTCGCCGGCTGCTCGGCGGGACGGCTCGCGCCCTCGCCGCCCTTGCCGCGCCCCCGGCCGCCGCGCCGGCGCTTCTTGCCGTTGCCGCCGCTGGTGCCGCCATTGTTGCCGGGCTTCGCCGCCTTCGGCTGCGGCTTCTTGCCCGACAGCGCGGCGGCGATCTTCTTCAAAAATCCAAATGCCATATTCGATACCTTCTAAACGCCGGAAGCCTCCGGCGAGAGGGACGCGCGAGCCGCACGGGACTGGCGATCGACTGACCCAGGCCGCCCAGACGCCCCAACCTTCTGAACAAAACGAAAACGGCGGCGAACGCGCCGCCGTTCCGTTTTCCGCGATTAGCGCTTCGAGAACTGGAAGCGCTTGCGAGCGCCGGGCTGACCGGGTTTCTTACGTTCCTTCATGCGGCTGTCGCGCGTCATGCAGCCGGCCTTCTTGAGCGCGGCACGCGTCGTCTCGTCGGCCGCGACAAGCGCGCGGGCGAGGCCGTGGCGGATCGCGCCCGCCTGCCCCGAAATGCCGCCGCCCTTGGCGTAGCACACGACGTCGACCTTCTCCATGTCATAGCCGGAGATCGCGACGGGCTGCTTGAGATAGTCACGCAGGGCCTCGGACGGGATGTACTTCGCGAGATCCTCGCCGTTCACCATCCAGTTGCCCGAACCCTCGACGAGATTCACGCGGGCGGTCGCGGTCTTGCGACGGCCGGTTCCGGCGGAAATTGCCTTCTTGGTAGCCATTGTAAAGATTCCCCCCTTAGAGCTTGATTTCAACCGGCTTCTGCGCGGCGTGGTCGTGTTCGGCGCCCGCGAAGACCTTCACGCGCGTCATCATCTTGCGCGCGATGTTGTTCTTCGGGAGCATGCCCCAGACGGCTTCCTTGATCATGCGGTCGGGATGCTTCGCGCGCATCTCGGCGGCCGTGAAGCACTTCAGGCCGTTCCGGTAGCCGGAGTAGCGCTGATATTCCTTCTGCTCTTCCTTCTTGCCCGTGAGCTTGACGAGCGCGGCATTCGTCACGATGACGAACGCGCCCGCATCGACGGAAGGATCGAACGTCGGCAGATCCTTCGCACGGAGCTTGTTGGCGATGACGACGGCGAGGCGGCCAAGCGGCTGGCCCTTCGCGTCGATGAGGAACCACGCGCGGTTGTCGCCCGGGTTCGGAGCACGATAGCTCTTCTGCATCTTTACTTTTCTCTTTCTTTTGTGCGGATTTGTGCCCTTTATCCAGGGTTTTGCCCGCCGTTTACCTGTCGCCGCCGGTTAGCCCCCGACGACGAATGAGCGCGTATTATAGCAAAAACCGTCGCTTTGTGGCAAGTGGGGCACTCGCGCGGCAAAATCGCGCGCAATACCCCCGGAGAGAAGTGCCGGAGACGGGACTCGAACCCGTACGTCAAATACTTGACAAGGGATTTTAAGTCCCTGGTGTCTGCCATTCCACCACTCCGGCGCAAGGTGAGCCATATTATAGCAAATTTGCGCCGCGCCTTCTCCCCCCGACCCATTGCGCCGCGCATCCGAGCGAGAAGGCGAACCGCCTTGCCAGCGCGCCGCGAAAGATGATATAATCCCCCTTGTTCGGAAATGCGCAGTTCCGAACGGGCCAGTTCCGAACTCAACCCACCCCCAAGGCGCATGCAAACGAAATGAAATTCTTTGACCGAGAAAACGAAATCGCAAAGCTGCGGGACATCCGCGCACGGTCGCGCGAATCCGCGACGCTGACGGTGATGACCGGGCGGCGGCGCGTCGGCAAGACCGAGCTCATCAAGCGGGCGTTTGCGGACGAGCCGTTCGTCTACCTGTTCGTCACGCGCTCGGCGGAGGCCGACCTCTGCGACGGATTCAAGAGCCGCATCGAGGCTTTCTCCGGGCGGACAATTCCCGGCCGCGTCACGAAGTTCCGCGACCTGTTCAGCCATCTGCTCGAACTCGCGCGCGAACGTCCGCTGACGGTCGTCATCGACGAGTTCCAGGACATTTTCCGCGTCAACCCGGCAATCTTCAGCGAAATGCAGCGCGAATGGGACGAACTGTCGTCGCATGCGCAGATCAACCTCGTCGTGACGGGCAGCGTCAACACGCTGATGAACAAGATCTTCAAGGAACGGAAGGAACCACTCTACGGACGCGACACCGACCGCCTGACGGTGCGCCCTTTCGGCGTGTCAGTGCTGAAGGAGATTCTCGACTTCTACCATCCCCGGCATACGGCGGATGACCTGCTCGCGCTCTGGACGTTCACGGGCGGCGTCGCCAAGTACGTCTCGCTCCTGATGAACCGCAAGGCCTTTTCGCGGCGCAAGATGATCGACGTCCTGATCGAGGAGGATTCGTATTTCCTCGACGAGGGATGGGCTGTGCTGGTCGAGGAATTCGGAAAGGACTACGGCACGTACTTCTCGATCCTCTCGGCCATCGCGCGCGGCAAGACGTCACGCGCGGAAATCATGAACGAAATCGCCGGAGACGTCGGCGGCTACCTGACGCGGCTCGAAGACCAGTACGGCCTCATCGCCAAGAACCAGCCGATCTTCGAGCCGACGGCCAACAAGAACTGCCGATACAGGCTGAACGACAACTTCTTCCGCTTCTGGTTCCGGTTCGTCTTCAAGTACCAGTATCTCGTCCAGGTGCGGATGTTCGACGAGTTGCGCGAACTCGTCGCGCGCGACTACGAGGTGTTTTCCGGGCTGGCGCTGGAGGGCTTCTTCCGCTCGCGCTTCGCCGAACGGCACGCCTATTCGCGGATGGGCGGCTGGTGGGATCGAAGAGGCGAGAACGAGATCGACCTCGTCTGCGAAAACGAGTTCAAGGGAACGCTCGACTTCTACGAGGTCAAGCGCGACGCGAAACGCTTCGACCGCCGCGCGCTTGAAGCAAAGGTCGACGCATTCTTTCACAAGAACCCCGAGAAGCGCAACCGCATCCTCTCGCTCGCCGGGCTGTCGCTGGCGGACATCTGACAAAAAGATGCATTTTTATTCATCGCGAACTCAGAAAATGATGCACTTTCTTTGCCTTGAATTATTCGAAATGATGCTATTTGACCAAATTATGATGAATATGGTATAATTCAGTCCGTTAGCGGAGGGTGGCAATGACACTTAAGCGAAAGTTCTATGATTTCCTTGTTTCATGGAAAAAGACCAAGCGACAGGAATGCCTTTTGGTCAATGGCGCGCGGCAGGTCGGCAAGACGTTCGTCATCGAGCAGTTTGGGCGCGAGCAGTACGAGAGCTTCATCGAGATCAACTTTGCCTTGGAGCCTGAGTTCATTCCCGTCTTTGACGGCAGCTTGACCGTTCGGGCCATCTGCGAGGGCATTACGGCGTTGCGCGGCGACGTGAAATTCGTTCCCGGCAAGACGCTGCTGTTTCTGGACGAGATTCAGAACCGCAACAAGCCAGCCGCACCATGATTGTGACTGAATGTCCATGCTCATTTTTGCTATAATGGCCGCATGAGAAACACAGCCCTTGTCCTTATCCTCGCGCTCCTGTCTGCGATGTGCGCATCGAATGGTGCAGTCAACTACGTGCCGTGGAAGGATCCCCTTTATCACAATGGCGTCCTAAAGGAATACTTTCCGAGTCATGCACTGCCGCAACCCTATTTCTGCTTTCTGTCCGTCAGGGAATATCGCGCCCCCAAGACGAAGCGCCTCTTCAAGATCTCAATGCGCTATCAGGATTATGACAGGTTGAAAGGCTCAAAGGGATACGTCAAAGACCCGCGCCACGCACTTGAGACAGGGCGAGCCATCGTGAAGGATCTCGGCAGACGGCTTGGCGTTCCCCTACAGGAGATTAGGCTCTTTCGCCAGATTTGGCCGTACCATCCGGGCGTGAAGATGTCGACCTGCTGGAGTGGGGCAATTCCTGAGAACTATGTCTGCACGGAGGAGGAATGGCTCAGGTCACGACATGGGTTCGCGCACTCGCGGACGTGGTCAGGGGATTATTTCATCCACGTCTCGATCGAGAAGATCTACTATGACGAGTACACCTTCAGCGTGACTGTTGAAGACGCGAAAGAATTGGCAAACGCCCAGAGGGAGTTTGAAGAGGCGGCATCTTGAGGCGGGGCCAGGCGCGCACGTCGAGGAAGAGCTTTTCCCCGGCGTCCACAGCGACGTCGGCGGTCTCTACGAGGACGACCACGCGCTCGCGGACGCGGCACGCGCGTGGGTCGCCGCGCCGACGGTCGAACGCGGCCTCCGCGCTTCGCAGCCTTCACAGCCGTTCGACTGCCGAATCGACGACGGTGCGACTCTCCTTCGAGAACGCAAAGCCGCCCGCGATCCACGCGCGCAGGTCGGCGAGGGGACGCATGCCATCCGTCGCGCCGCACGCCGAGAGCGCGCCGACCGCCGCCGTTGCGCCGCACGTCAGGATCTCGGCTTCGGACAGGCCCCGGTAGATGCCGACAAGCGCGCCGGCGCAATAGGCGTCGCCCGCGCCGGTCTTGCCCTTGATGAAGCCGCAGGGCAGGTCGCAGGACGGCGCTTCGGTCCACGTGCCGTCCCGCCGAAGGGAAACGCCCTTCGCGGGCAGATGGATGATGACGCGCCTCTGCACGCCAAGGTCCAGCAGCGCGCGCGCGACCGTCTTCAGGTCCGCCGTCGCCGGAAGCCCCGCGATGCGCGCGGCCTCCGTCTCGTTGACGATGAGGTGATCGACAAACGGCAGCACGTCGCGCACGAGCCCATAGCGGTCGGAATTCTCGCTCACGAGGTCGATCGCCGTCTCGGCGCCGCGCGCCTTCAGCTCCTTCAGGATGCGCCGCCCGTCGCCCGCGTCGACCTTCGCGAGCAGGAGGAAATAGCCGAGGAGCACGATGTCGCCCGCATTCACGCGGCCGAAGGGGAAGTCGTCATAGCCCCAGTCCGCGCTCGCGCCCGGATAGGTGAAGAACGTGCGCTCGCACGAGGCGGCGGCAACGCTCATCACGTCCGTAAACGACGTCGCGCCGCGCTTGACGACGACGCCCGCCGTGTCGAGGCCGCGCCGCGCCAGCTCGGACACGGCGAAGCGGCCAAGGTCGTCATCCCCGACCGCGCCGAACGCGCAGACGGGGATGTCGGGATCGAGGATGTGGATGTCGCAGCCGGTGTTCGGCACAAGCCCGCCCGGAACCTGGGCGAACGAGCGGATCTGCGTCAGTTCGCCCGCTTTCGGATAGGCGTCGATCTCGTTGATCTTGTCGACGAGAATCGACCCGGCTGCGACGATCTTGCGCATCGCTCAGTTCGCCTCCGCCACCAGCGGGCCCGCGAGCTCCTTGAGGAAGAACAGGCGACCGGGGATGGTCGGGATGTAGGACGAGGTGATCCAACGCGTCGGCCCGTAGCGGAGCGTCATCCAGAGGGACATGCCCTGCCACTGCATGCCGCGGCCGAAGATGCCGTCCGCGCCGCCGATCGCGTAGTCCGCCTGGAACATGAGGCCGGGGCCCATCGTGTTCGCACGGCACGGCACGAGCGTCGTGCGCGACTTGAACGAGGTCTGCGCGTTCTGCTCGACCGTGAGCGGATGCAGCTGCACCGCGATGCGGTAGGGCTGCTTCAGCCATTCCGCGTCGGTCTTGAACTCGGCGCCGATCGTCGGCTCCCAGAACGCGATGTGGCACATGCGGCCGATGCCGTAGACGAGGACGAGCTTCGCGCCCTCCTTCTTCAGCGCGGCGAGCTTCTTCGGATAGGTCGGCAGGTTCTTCTTCGTCGCGAAGTTGCGGTGGTCGACGGGAACCGTCAGCTTGCCGAGCGGGTTGTAGAACGCCTGCTCCATCGCGTACTGGAAGCTCGCGTCGCCGACGAGCGTGTTGCCCTTCGCGTCCGCCCACTCGTCCATGTTGAAGCACCAGACGTGCTCGCAGGAGACGTTCCACTCCTTCAGGAAGTAGACCGCCCACTTGTACATGCCCATCGGGCCGACCGGCAGGATGAACGCGATCTTCTCGCCCGCGTCCTTCGCCTTCTTGATCTCGGCGGCGATCTCGTGGCCCATCTTGACCTCGAACTCGACGAGGTCGTTGCACGGCACCGGCTCGAACTTCTTGTTCCAGAACTTCTGCGGCTTGCAGACGTCTTCCGGCTTGTTCGCGCAGCACTTGTCGATCTTCTTCATGTCCCACCCGGCGGGATAGAAGCCCTCCAAGAGGGAACCTTTCACGGTCGAAGCAAAATCCATGACGGATTGTCCTTTCTTTAGTTTTTGATGACGTGAATTATAGCAAAACCTCACCAGAATTGCCATTGCCCCGTGCGCAGCACCCACAGGCCAAGGACGAGATTCGTCGTCGCGTGCGCGACAATCGCCGCGCCGAGACCGCGCCACAGGTAGAGTCCGCCGTAGATTGCGCCGGCCAGCGCCCCGACGAGCCAGCGGTCATGCTCGACGGCGAAAAGCGCGACCATCCAGCCGAAGCCCGCAAAGCCGATCAGCCACCGGCGGAAGAACAGCTCCTCGGCGACGGAGATGACGAACGCACTCCCGACGAGCCGCACGACAATCAGCGCCGCGCTCGCCTCCGCCACGGCCGACGTGCCGCCCTGTCCGACGATGCACCACGTGCGGTACCACGGCCAGTCAACCTGCTCTGGCAGAATCCACAGGCCGAAGACGAACAGCCCGACCAACAGCCCCCACGCGAACGCCGCGCAAGACAGGCGGGCAGGGCTGGTGCCCTCGTCCCGCCACTTCCAGACGACAACCGCCGCGAGCAGAAGCGCGACGACCGCCGTGCGCACCGCATAGCCCGTCGCCGTCGCCGGCAGCACGGCCATCAGCACCATCCACGCCGCGTAGGGCGCAATCAGCCGGACGGCCTCGCGGTTCACCACCGGATCGGTTCCTTCCCGTGCGTCACGAGGTAGTCGTTGCACGCCTTGAAGTGTCCGCACCCGAAGAAGCCCCGGAACGCGGAAAGCGGCGACGGATGGGCACAGGCGAGGACAAGGTTCTTCGACCGGTCGACGAACGCCGCCTTGCGCTGGGCGTAGGAGCCCCAGAGCAGGTAGACGAGCCCTTCGCGTTCCTCGGCGAGCTTGCGGACGACCGCGTCGGTGAACGTCTCCCAGCCACGCCCCTGATGAGACCCGGCCATCGACGAGTCACCGCCCGCGACCGTCAGCGTCGCGTTCAGGAGCAGGACGCCCTGCTCGGCCCAGTGCGTGAGGTCGCCGTCACGCGAGAGGAAGTCGCCGCCGAACTCGTCCTGCAGCTCCTTGTAGATGTTGACGAGCGACGGCGGCAGCTGCACGCCCTTCTGCACCGAGAAGCAGAGCCCGTGCGCCTGGCGCGGATTGTGATAGGGATCCTGTCCGAGGATGACGACCTTCACCTGGTCAAAGGGCGTGCGGTCAAAGGCGTTGAAGATCAGCTTCGCCGGCGGATAGCACACGCTCCGCGCATACGCCGCGCGGACGAATTTCACGAGCTCGGCGAAGTAGGGCTTCTCGAACTCGTCCGCCAGCACGCGCTTCCACGACTCGTCAATGCGCACGTTCATGGCCACATCACTTCACGAACTTGTCCAGAAGGCCGAGGAAGAAGATCACGAAGATGAGAATCGGCAGCACGTAAGTGCAGTAGACGCGCACCGGCCCGGTTGGGAAGCGCAGCCCACGCCCCGTGTTCGCCTCTAACCGAAGCTTGCCCCAGCTCCAGCCGTAGTGATGGCAGCAGTAGCACGCAAAGGCCATGCTGCCCAGCGGCAGGAACAGGCTGGAGACGAGGAAGTCCTCAAGGTCGAGGACGGACGAGTTCGCGCCAAACGGATGGAACCCGCGCCAGACGCCGAACCCGAGGATGCACGGCAGGGCGAGGACGGCGAGCGCGACGCCCGCGACGAGCCCGGCCCGGCGGCGGCTCCAGCCGAAGTAGTCCATGAGGCACGCGAGGATGTTCTCGAAGACGGCAATGACCGCCATCAGGGACGCGCCGCTCAGGAAGGCGAAGAAAAGCGTGCCCCAGAACTGCCCGGACGGCAGGCTGTTGAAGAGGCTCGGCAACGTCGCGAAGATGAGCCCGGTTCCCTGCTTCAGATCCACGCCGCAGGCAAAGCAGGCCGGGACGACGACAGCGCCGACCGCGAGGGCGACGAACGTGGCGATGAGCCAGACGGCCAGAGCCCCGCCAAACACCTTCCGCTCCTGGCCGATGTAGCTGCCGAAGACGGACATCGCGCCGATGCCGATCGAGAGCGTGCAGAACGACTGGTTCATCGCCTCGATGAGCACCGGGATGGGGCCGATGGCCTCCACGCGCGGGTAGTCGGGAATCAGGTAGAACTTGAGGCCCGCGAAGTCGTTGAGCCGCGCGTCCAGCCGGATGCTGTGCACGGCCAGCGCGGCAATCATCACCAGCAGGCAGGGCATCAGCCACATCGCCACGCGCACCGCGCCCTTCTGCAGCCCGCACATGCCGACGAGCGTCGTGACCGCCGTCACCGCGAGCATCGCCGTCACCATGCTGCGCGGGTCGCTGCGCAGGCCGTCAAACGCCGCGCTGACGGCGGCGGCGTCAAGGCCGACAAACGCGCCGTTCGCCATCCGCACGAGATAGATGAACATCCACCCCGTGAGCGTCGTGCAGAACATCAGCAGGACGATGCTTCCGAGGAAGCCGGCGATGCCGTGCAGGCGCCAGAGCCGCCGACGGGGCGTCAGCGTCTCGTGGAGACGCGCAATCGAGCGCTTGGCGGCGCGGCCCGTGCCGAACTCCATAAAGAGAATCGGCAGCCCGATCAGCACCAGGAAGACGAGGTGCAGGGCGACGAACCAGCCGCCGCCGTTCTGCCCGACGACAGAGGGGAATCGCCAGACATTGCCAAGGCCGACCGCGACGCCGGCGGACAGCAGGATGAAGCCGAGACGGCTCGTCAGTTTCTCTCTCATGCGAAAATCTCTTTCCTTTTGCTTCTTCGCTTCGTAATGAACGTCATATTATACCAAAATCCGTCATCGGGAAATCGCGAAGCACCGTCCGTTGCGGCGGTTGGGGCACGTCGGCGGCTTCGCCGCGCCGGACGCGCCGGAGCACCGGTAGCAGATCTCGTTCTCCAGCGGCCCGCCGGCGAAGTAGGCGTCGAGGTTCGCGCAGGTCGTCGACGCGATGTTCGCGAGCGCCTCGCGCGTCAGGAACGCCTGGTGCGACGTCACGATGACGTTCGGCATTGAGACCAGCAGCGCGAGCACCTTGTCCTGCTTCACGCGCTGCGAGCGGTCTTCGTAGAACCAGTCGCTCTCCTCCTCGTACACGTCGAGGCCCGCACCGCCGAGCCGCCCGTCGCGCAAGGCGTCCAGAAGGGCCTCGCTCTCGATGAGGCCGCCGCGCGACGTGTTGACGAGCAGCGCGCCGGGCTTCATCTTTCCGATCGTCTCGGCGTTGAAGAGGTGATGCGTCTCCGGCGTCAGCGGACAGTGCAGCGAGACGACGTCCGACTCGGCGAGCAGCCGGTCGAGCGTCACGTAGTCGAGACCGCTCGCCGGGTTCGGGAAGGCGTCGTAGGCGAGGACGCGCATGCCGAGCCCCTTGCAGATGTCGCAGAAAATGCGCCCGATCCTGCCCGTGCCGACGACGCCCGCCGTCTTGCCGTGGAGATCCATGCCCGTCAGCCCGACGAGCGAGAAGTTGAAGTCGCGCGTCCGCGCCGCCGCCTTGTGCAGATGGCGGTTGAGCGTCATCAGGAGCGACATCGCGTGCTCCGCGACGGCGTAGGGCGAATAGGCCGGCACGCGCACGACCGTCAGCCCCTTCTCGAACGCCGCCTTGAAGTCGACGTTGTTGTAGCCCGCGCACCGCAGGGCGAGCACCTTCACGCCGCGCGAGACAAGCCCCTCGACGGTCGCCGCGTCGATCTCGTCGTTCACGAACGCGCAGACGCCCGCGCAGCCTTCCGCGAGCGGCACGGACGCCGCCCGGAGCCGCGTCTCGAAATACCGAAACTCATAACGCCCCGCATTCGCCGCGTCGAACGACGCGCGATCATAGGGCTTTGCGTCAAACACTGCAATCTTCGTCATGGCCACACCTCCCTTGATTTTGAGAACAGGGGAATTCTACCATATTTCGCCCGTCCGCGTAAAGCCCGCCGCGCGTGAGCCACTGGGCCTGGGCATGAAAAGACGATCCGCTCCCTGCGAAACGGACAGTCGTTCGCATCAGTGGCCCGTCGCGCGTGTCCCTGTCGCTTGCCGACGTGCGACGTGCTTCGGGGCAACGGTGCTCGGCCGACCCGCCTACGCGAGTTGATTTCAGAACATTCGTCGCACATCCCGAAAGGAGCGCTCCGCCGATCAGCAAGACAGACCAGCGGCAACGTTTCAGAAACGTCTTAAACGTCAAATGCGCCCTTACTTCTTCGTCTTGCCTGTCGTGATGAGCGGCGACTGGACGATGTTGACGACGATGGCGCCCTTGCGGACGATTTCAAACGTGCTGCCTTTCTTGGCATAGCGCGGCGTCGCATAGCTGATGTCAATCGCCAAGTCGCCGACCTTTCCGGCGAACCACTGCGTCTTGTCGAGCCCCAGAAGCGCTTTCGTGTCGCCGAAGGTCGGGACGCCCTCGCCGTACATCTGCGCGAGCGCGGACTGCCCTTCCGCCGTGTCGGCAACGGGGATCTTCGCGCCGTATTCCGCCTCCAGCCGCGCCAGAATCTTCTGCGCCTGCGCCGCCAGTTCCTCGTCCGTGACAGCGCCGTCAAACGGACGGCGGAGCGCAAACGTTCCGAACGGCATGCCCAAGAGCCTGATGGACTGATTGACCTTGCGTTCCGTCAGGCCCTCGAAAGGCGCGTCCAGCGGCGTCCACTCCCGCGTGACGGTCGCCGACGCATTGGTCTGCCACAAGGCGGACGAGAGAACGTTCGTCTGCGTCGGCGTGTCGAGGTCGATGCCGAAAAGCCGGTTGACCGTCTCGCGCAGTCGCTTCGCCGCCTTGTGTGCCGCCTTTTGTTCCTTGGTCGGCACGAGTCCGCTGGACGTGGCCGAACACATCTCGTTCGTGTAGACGGGAATCTTGTCGCCCGGCTTGTATGAAGAGGACACATGCACCCAATGCCTCGAATATGCAACGATGATGCTGTATTCGCCCTTGTCGCTCAACATGCCGCTGACGCGGTAATCGGTCGCCGCTTTCTCACCCTGTCGCTCGCCCCCAAAATAGACAAAACCCGAAGCGAAACTTGAGCCTCGGTCGTTCGACTCTTTGCACCGTTCAGCCAGTTGGCGAACAGATTCCTTCGCTTCCTCCTCCGTCTCATCCGTGCGGCATTGCATCTTGATGCCTAAACGCTTTTCCATGTCCGCGGCAATCTTGCCGACCGTCTCGCGGCATTCGGCATGCGTCCTTATCTTCTTGCCGGAACAAGACGACCAACCGCCAAGCGAGAGACTGCAATGCTCGAGAGCCTTTTCCTTGCCCTTGAACGAAAGGAACATCCGTTCGCAACCGAAATACGGCGTGGCCAGTCGCGCCTCGGCGTGATGATGCCAGTTCGTGGTCGTCGTCTTCGTGCGCGGATCGTAGTTCGCATTCACGGAAGTGCGAATCAGGTCGCCGAACGTCTGCGCATATTCGGTCGAGCCGATCTCAAATTCAAAGGGCGAATCTGCGACGACGGTTCCCTGCTCGACGCGATACCCCGGTGCGCTCACGCATCCTGACAGGGCCATCGCCGCCCATGCCGCAAAGGCCATTGTGCCCATCATCCTGACAGTCTTCATGCGCAATGTTCCTTTCGTGAGTTTCATCATGGGCATTATATCATAAATCCTGTTTCGCTGTCGCAAACAGCTTTTACGTCCCTTCGAGAATTCCAATCCGCCAGAATCATGCCGAGGCCGATGCATCCGCCCAAAAGAGCTTTCGCGTGACGTTTCTATCGCCATGAAGATAGGCGATGCAGATGTTCGTGTCAATGAGAATCATAGGACAACGGCCCTTCCTCTCGTGCGATGCCCCTCAATGTCGCGAATGATCTCCTGGGTCGACCGCGCGTCTTTCCATGAACCAGACAATGCCTGCAAGGCAGCCCTGCGTTTCGCGCGGCCTTCATCTTCGATGGGCTTCCTCGTCTGCATGACAGACAGCTCGTCCGTCTCATGCTTCACATGGTCGTCTACCCTAAAGTGCACTTGTGCCATGACTTTTCTCCTCATGATGTTGTGGATGCTATACCGCATTTCGCTTTACATTGTCAAGCGCCCAAAGCCCTGCGGATTGTCATTTCCATTCTCACTTTTTTTAAAAAGTGAGAATGGAGGCTTATCGTGAAACGGGACAGGGGCAATGCAACGATTACTTTCTAATCCATCAGAAAAGAATCGCCAACCCCACGACGAGAGCATACAACCACCAACGGCTGAAAATCGCCGTCGCGAGAGACGCAACCGACAGGCAGATCTCATGGCAGGCGGGCAATAGGCCATTCGGCATCAACCGCCAAAGCGTTCCACCACCCAAACCGACTCCTGACCGTCCAACGCGACAGTAGGGTTCGTCGCCCACGAGCGCAGTCCACACCGACGCATACGCAGAGCGGTCGCTCAGCCAAGCCACGAATCCGGCAGTCAACACCAAAAGTCCGACAATCCCGATGAGGCCGAAAATCAGCCTCAAGATAAACATTCCTATGTCTCGATCATATTCTCGGACTTCAATAGACATCGCAAGCGCCCTCTAAAAGCTCCCGATGACCTTTTCCGCCCCGTCGGGAGCGATCTCGACAATCTTGCGACCCTTGGCAACGGTAATCGAGAGCCCAGCCGCAAACGCGGCCTTCACGGCATCGCGACTCGCGGCGCGTGCGCATTCGGCGAGCTTCTTCTCTTCTGCGCTCAGTTCCTTGCGGAATGTCACTTTCACAGGCATGGACGTATTATAGCACATCTTCTCATGCCCTGGGTGGATGGAGCTCGAATTGGGGGGACACGGATTCCCTGTTTCGCCCGTCCGCGTAAAGCCCGCTGAGAAATGGTATAATGTTTGCGCATGGCACGCATGTGCTGTCGTCCGAATCTCAATGACCCGATAAGGAGAGGATTGACGATGAAGAAAATGCCGAACCTGTTGGATGCGATTGCCAAGTCCCTGACCGTCTGCGGACAGGCGATGCGACGCACGTGGCGCACGTTGCTGGGCCAAGGCGTTTTATGCGGGCTTCTTGCCGTCGCCGGGTGCGCGCAGAAACCGCTCGATGCGCAGCTTCGTGCGGACTGTGCGGCGCAAGTTCCGCAACTGCAACCGACAGCGGCGGACGCGGCTGCCGTCGATGAGATCGTGGCGCAACTGGGCGATGGGGAAATCGACGGCGAGGCGTTGCTGGATGCGTGCCACGAGAAAGGGCTTTTCAACGCCCGCCAGACCTTCGCACTTCAAAAACGCCTTGTCGGACGCGCGATTGCGTACCGACGACTTGGCCTTGAGTCCGTTTTCGTTCAGAAGGACAAGTTGACAGCCGACGCATCTACGCCGTCCGAGAGGGCCACGCGGTTTTCGGATTCGCAGACGACTGATGAGATCCCAGCCGCAACAAAATAAGCGGATTTACATTTACCCGACGACCAGCTCCTCGGTCGGGAAGCGGACGCGGCGGTTCGACTCGCGGTCGCCGATCATCATGACGACGGTCAGCGCGCCGAGGCGGCCAAAGAACATCGCGCACATGATGACGGCACGCCCCGTCGGCGAGAGCCGCGCCGTCGTGTCGCCCAGCGAGAGGCCCGTCGTCGTGACCGCCGAGATCACCTCGAAGAAAAGCGCCTCGCCGCTCAGGCCGCGCCCCGCCTCCGTGAACGACAGCACGCCGTTGACGAGCCAAATGAACGCGAGCATCACGCTCACGATGACGATGGACTCGCGGACGACGTCGTTCGGCACCGTCCGTCGCGAAATGACCGTCTCGTCCTCGCCCCGGCACATCGCGCGCAGCGTGTAGACGAGGACGGCAAGCGTCGTCACCTTGATACCGCCCGAAGAAGAGCCGGGGCCACCGCCGATGAACATGAGCGCCTCGCAGACGTTGACCGTCAGTGTCCGCAGGCTCTCAACTGGCACAACCGTGAACCCGCACGTGCGCGGCGTCACGGCCTGGTAGAACGCGACAGACAGCTTCTGGAGCGGCGCAAAGTCCTTCAGCGCGCCGTTCCATTCGAGCGCGAGAAACGCGAGAAACGCGAGCGCGAGCAGGTAGAGCGTGAACCGCAGGACGACCGCGCTGTGGAGCGAGAGGCGTCCGCGCCCGCCCGACGTGCGCCGCCGGAAGCGATATGTGCAGAGGTTGTAGAGGACGAGGAACCCGATGCCGCCCAGAATCGACTCGACCGCAAGGACGGCCAGCACATACGGGTCGGCGGCGAACGGCGCAAGCGAACCGGGGAGGATGCCGAACCCTGCGTTGCAGAAGCTCATCACCACGTAGAACACCGACAGGAACCAGTCGTGCAGCCGCAGATAAAGCAGCCCCGCGCCCACGCCCTCCAGAACGAGCATCGACCCGACGACCCAGAGGATCAGGCCCTTCAGGCCATGGATCCCGGCGACGCCATAGGCGTTCATGAGCGAGAACTCGCGGCTCAGCGACAGGCGGCGGCCAATCGCGACGAGCAGAAACGTGCCGCACGTCATGAGGCCGAGGCACCCGATCTCCACCAGCGTCAGCACGACGACCTGCCCCGTGCGCGAAAACTCGCGCGCGATGTCCACGACCGTCAGGCCCGTCACGCAGACCGCCGAACACGCCGTGAACAATGCGTCCAGCCAGCCGCCCCACTGCCCGTCCGCCCGCGCCCACGGCGTAGAAAGCGCACTCGCGCCGACGAGAATCAGCGCGAGGAAGCCAACGGCGATGGAAGAGCGTTTCGTCATGCGGACTTCTTGCGGAAGCCGCCCCGCTCCTTCAGCCACACGGCCCAGATCGAGAGCTCGTAGAGGAGGCAGAGCGGAACCGCCATGAGAATCTGGCTCATCGGGTCGGGCGGCGTCAGGAACATCGCCAGCACGAACGCGATGACGATCGCCGCGCGCCGCTTCTCGCGCAGCCCCTTCGACGTCACCATGCCGAAGCAGCCGAGGACGAAGATGATGAGCGGCATCTGGAAGACGAGGCCGAAGGCGACGATCAGCTTCAGGACGACCGGCACGTAGGTGTCGATCGTGATGATCTGCTGGGGAATGCCCATCCAGTCGCCAATCTGCCGGAACGCGACGACCACGAGCGGCACGGTCTTCATGTAGGCGAGGACGCCGCCCACGAGAAAGAGGGCCGTGCCCGCCGTGATGCCCGAAAGGATCACGAACTTCTCGCGGTTCGTCAGCGCCGGGAAGACGAAGCGCAACACGGCGAACGACATGAGCGGGAACGCCAGCACCGTGCCGCCCCAGACCGTGATCGAAAGCCACACGTCAAAGGGAGCCGTCATGCCGACGACCTGCAGAAGCCCCTGGAACTCCGCCGCCGGCGACTTGAGGAGCGTCAGGATCTGGTTCGCGAAGACGCCCGCGATGACCATGCCGAGCGCCCAAGAGATGCCCGCGAACACAATCATGTCGCGGAGCGCGAGCAGATGAACCAAGAGCGGCTGCGGCGGATCGTTCCGCGCGTCCGGATTCTCAAGAAGCTTGATGGCCATCGTCGGAAACCTTCGTCTCGGCTGAAGCCGTCGCCGCGCCAGAAGCCGTGGCGGCGGTCGAACTTGTCGGCGTCTCGTCGACCGGCTGCGTCGCCTCCGCGACTTCGCGCTCGGCGGCGCGCGCCGCTTCCTCGACTTCCTGCTCGACCTTCGCGACCTCGCGCTGGATCTCGTTGTCCATCTCCAGCAACTGGCGCTTGAAGCTCTCGGCCGCGCGACGGAACTTCGCGTAGTAGGAGCCGAACGTGCGCAACGTGGACGGCAGGCGCTTCGGCCCCATCACGATGAGAAGAACGGCGAGCAGGACTACCCACTCGCCGGCCCCCACGCTGTCAAAGATGAGCGCGAACGCCATCTATCCTTACTTCTGGAAGATCACGAACTCGCCGCGACGGTTCAGCGCATAGGCGCTTTCGTCATGGCCCTCGACCGCCGGCTTCTCGGCGCCATAGCTGCGCGTCTGGATGCGGTCGGACGAAATGCCGCTCTGGACGAGGTAGTTGCGGATGATGATCGCGCGGTTCTCGCCGAGCGACATGTTGTACTCGTGCGACCCGCGCTCGTCGCAGTTGCCCTCGACGACCACGACACGGCCCGCGTTCGACGCCAGGTGCTGCGCAACGGCGTCGATCTTGCCGAGCTCGCCCGCCGGAACGACCGTCGAGTCAAACCCGAAGTAGACCGGATTGAACGCCACATCGGCGCACCGCCGATAGAGGTCTTCAAACTTGCCCTCGCTCGCGCCCGCCAGCGAAACCTCGGACGCGTTGGTATCGGCGGCCTCGACACTCTCCGTCGTCGAGATGTCGGACGCATTCGCCGCATCGGCGCCCGTGTTCGCGCCCTTCTTCGCCTTGTCATACTTGCAGCCCGTCACGCAGAGCGCAACCGCGAGAACAGCCAGAACCGTCGAGAACTTCATTGTCATTGCTCCTTTGGTGAATAAAATTTGTGAAGCGTATTATAGCATAAAAAATCGCCGCAGGGCAAGACCCCACGGCGACTTTTCAACAGACGCGCATGCGCTTACTTCGCCGCGATGACGCGCGCCATCTCGACAACCTTGTTGGAGTAGCCCCACTCGTTGTCGTACCACGCGCAGACCTTGACGAAGGTCGGATCGAGCTGGATGCCCGCCTTGACGTCGAAGACCGAGGTCTTGGACTCGTTGCGGAAGTCGGTCGAGACGACCGCCTCGTCGGTGTAGCCGAGCACGCCCTTGAGGCCGCCCTCGCACACGCACTTCTCGGACGCCGCCTTCATCGCCGCGCAGATTTCCTCGTACGTCGCCGGCTTCTCGAGCTCGGCCGTGAGGTCGACGAACGAGACGTCAGACGTCGGGACGCGGACGGACATGCCCGTGAGCTTGCCGTTGAGCGCCGGGAGAACCTTGCCGACGGCCTTCGCCGCGCCCGTCGAGGACGGGATCATGTTCTCGAGGATGCCGCGGCCGCCGCGCCAGTCCTTCTTGGACGGGCCGTCGACCGTCTTCTGCGTCGCCGTGGCGGCGTGGATCGTCGTCATGAGGCCGCGCTTGATGCCGAAGTTGTCGTTGAGGACCTTCGAGATCGGCGCGAGGCAGTTCGTCGTGCAGGAGGCGTTGGAGATGATGTCCTGACCCGCGTAGGTCGTGTGGTTGACGCCGTAGACGAACATCGGGGTCGCGTCCTTCGACGGCGCCGACATGATGACCTTCTTGGCACCCGCCGTGATGTGCTGGCGCGCCTTCTCGTCCGTCAGGAAGAGACCCGTGGACTCGACGACAATCTCGGCGCCGACTTCGTTCCACTTCAGCTGGGTCGGATCCTTCTCGGCCGTGAGGCGGATCTTCTTGCCGTCGACAATCATGGTCGAGCCCTCGACCTTGATGTCGTGCTTGAACGTGCCGTGCACGGAGTCGAACTTGAGCATGTACGCGAGGTAGTCCGGGTCGAGCAGGTCGTTGATGCCGACGACTTCGACATCGTCGAAGTTCTCAACCGCCGCGCGGAAAACCATGCGGCCGATACGGCCGAAGCCGTTGATGCCAATCTTGATAGCCATTTTCTTTTTGAACCTTTCTGTTTCCGCTTCGGAACCCTTCCTCTGCGTAAATTTTGGGTAGGATTATACTCTTTTTCCCGCAACCCTGTCAAGGTGGCCCGCGCGCGCTACTTGCGGCGGAAGCGAATCGTCGAGACGCAGCCGGGCGAACGCAGGACGGCGTTCGTCGGCAGCGCCGCGCCCGTGAGCTCGACTTCCGTCACGAGCCGACGCATCGCGGCGACCTCCGGCACGAGCGTCAGCCGCCAGCCGCCGTCCGGGAGCGCCGTCTCGCGAATCGCGAAGACGCCGTCGAACGCCGTGGTCTTCCCCGCGACGAACGCATCCGTCGCCGCCCGGATCTCCGCATAGTGCGGCAGTTCGTCCAGCGACTTCTCGCGCCGCCCGTCCTCGTCCACGAACACCATCGCGTTCGTCGTCATCGTGACGGACGACGCGAACGGCTCCCGAACCTCCCAGACAATGCCCGCACCCGCCTTGCAGCGCACGACGCCGGACGAGACGAGCGCGCGATCCGAGCCGTCGAGCCGCCGTTCCATCGTCCAGTCCGCCGTCGAGTTGAGCGCCGCCTGCAAGGCCGCGACGGCCGACACTGCCACCAAGATCGAAACACTACTCACCACACCCCTCCCCTTCCCCGTTCCCCATTCTTTTCCACAAGTCCCGACGCCGCGCGTCCCGACGCGACGTCCAGCGAAAAGGCGAAGCGGCTCGCGCCTGCGCGCGTGACGGTGAGCGTCACGGCCTCCGCCGGGCGGACGAGCTTCTGGAACTTGAGCTTCCGATACGTCGCCGCCTCGGGGAAATCGGGAAACGCCTGCCTCGCGAAATGCCGCAGGAAGTAGAGCTGCGCGACGCCCGGCAGAATCGGGAAGCCGGGGAAGTGCCCCTGAAAGCACTCGCAGTCCGGCGGGAAGACGAGCGTCGCCATCAGCCGTTCCGCCGTCGCCGCCCAGTCGCCGACGACCGGCTCGCGGCACCACGCGGCCAACGCCGCGCGCACGTCCGCCGCCGTCGTCTTGCCGCGCGCGTCCGTCGGCAGTTCGCGGACGAAGCGGATGCGGCGCGGGAACGCCCGTTCGCCGAGACGAGGCAAAAGGTCGCGCCGCAGCTGCGCGGCAAGGGCCGTGTGCGTGCCCTGCGCCAGCGCCGCGCGCCCCGCGTCCGACAGCACCACGAGCAGACCGAGCCGCGCCACGTCGGTGCCGCACGTCTCCGCCCGCGCCGCCGCGACAAGCGGATGCGCCTCAAACGCCACCTCGACGATGGGCAGCGAGACGAACTCCTCCAGAATCTTGACCTGCCGGTCGAGCCGTCCCAAGAGGCGGAACTGGTGCGGCGAGACAAATTCGACGGCATCGGACAGCGTGAGCGGCCGCGTCATCGCGTAGGGCGAATCGACGACGAGCGCACCCGTCGCCGCGTCGCGCGTTGCCGAGACGCCGCACTGCAGGGTAAAGGACGCGCCCTCGGACGAACGGCGCCACGCGACCGTGCCCGCCTCCGTCGAACCGTAGATTTCGAGGGGACAGACCCCCAAGATCGCGTGCAGGGCCTTGGCCGTCGCCGGACGCAGCGCGCCGCCCGAGACGACGAGATGCGTCAGCCGTCCCTTCAGCGTCGGGAAATCGGGATGCTTCACGGCCTTTTCGAGGAAGGACGGCGTCGTGACGAACAGGACGCCGTGCATCGTCGCCGCACAGGCCTCGGACAGCTCCTCGACGGAAATGACGACGCCGGGCCGCACAGCGCAGCCGGCGAGACGCGGCGCGCGCTGGCACCAGAGATGGCCGAGCATGTGTTCGGGACGCGCCGAGGTGACGACCAACGGACGGCTCGCCCAGATGTCGGGGAACGCCGCGACGAGCGCGCGGGCGTCTGCCGCCAGCGAGGCGTCCGTGCGCACGATTTCCTTCGGCGCGCCGGTCGTGCCGGACGACTGGAAGACGACGTCAGCCACGGCGCACCCTCCGGCGCACGAGCCATTCGCCCGCGAACATCGCCCCCATCAACAGATAGGCGAGACAGCCATTGTAGAACGCCCAGACCTCGCGGCGCGCAAACACCGTCGCGACCGTCACGGCGAGATGGGCCGACAGGAAGACGACCCACGCGACCGTCACCTTGCGGCAGTAGGCGACGCCGCGCGCGTCCAGAACCTCGCCCATCCCGCGCGCGAAACGCTCCACCAGCGGCGTACGGAAGAGCGAAATGGCGAATGCGGCGAGGGCGACCGCGATGACAACCGCCGGATACAGCCGAAACCAGACGTTCGCCTTCAGCAGATAGAGAACCCAGACGAGCGCGACCGCACACGCGAGGCGCAGGGCCGTTTTCGCGGTTCGCCCGCCCATCGCGCGCCTCACTTCGCCTGTTCGGCCGCGAGCTTCACGATGACGTCGGCGACGTCGCCGAGCGTGCGGATCGCCTTGAAGTCCTCGGCCTTGACCTTGAGGCCCGTCTGCTGCTGCAAGCGCACGACGAGATCGACCGCATCGATCGAATCGAGATCCAAGTCCTCAAAAAGCTTCGCCTCGGGCACGAGCTTCGCCCGATCCAGCTCGAACTCCGAGACCAGAACGTCCGCAATCGCCGCCAGCACTTCCTCTTTCGTCTTCATCCTCGTCAGTCCTCCAACGTTTCGCCCAAGTTCGCCGCGATGAAGTTCGCGAGCGACGCAATCGACTTGAAATGAACCTTGTTCTCCGCCGCATTCGCCTTGAACTTCACCTGAAACTTCTTGCGCAGCGCCGCACCGATCTCCAGGGCGTCGATCGAGTCAAGCCCGACGCCCTCGCCGAACAGCGGTGCTTCCGCCGGCAAGTCCGCCGCCGTGAGGCCGTCGACCTCCACGCTCGAAAGAATCACCTGACGAATCTCCTCTTCCAAATCCGCTCTTTTCATGGCGCGTATTATATCATATAATATTCTGCCTATGCCGAACCAGATTCTTGTCCTGCCGGCCTATGAGCCGAGCCCCCAATTGCCGCAGCTCATGCGCGCGCTTTCGGACGCCTTTGCCGCCGTTGTCGTCGTGGACGACGGGTCGCGGCGCACCGCCGACGTCTTCGCCGAGACCGCCGCCCTGCCAGGCGTCCGACTCCTCCGCCATGCGGCGAATCGCGGCAAGGGCGCCGCGCTCAAGACCGCGTTTGCCGACGTCCTCCGCGCCTTCCCGGACGCGGCAGGCGTCGTCACGGCCGACGCGGACGGCCAGCATCTGCCGGAGGACATCCGCCGCGTCGCCGCCGCGACGGACGCGCATCCGGATCGCGTGACGCTCGGCGTGCGGTCGTTCGGCGGACGCGACGTGCCCTTCCGCAGCCGGCTCGGCAACCTCTGGACGTGCGGCGAATTCTTCCTGCTCACGGGCACGTGGATCCGCGACACGCAGACGGGGCTGCGCGGCATTCCGCGCGCGCTGCTGCCGCGCTTCGCCGCGCTCGCGGGCGACCGCTACGACTACGAGTCGCGCATGCTCGTCACGGCGACGAAGCTGCCACAACCGCCCGTGCAGATCCCGATCACGACCGTCTACGAAAGCGGCAACGCCACGAGCCACTACCGTCCGCTCGCCGACACGCTCAGCACACAGGCGGCGCTCGTCCGCGCGGCGCTCTTTGGATGAGCAGAAAACCGCCTGCCGTGTTCGCCCAGCGCCGCGATTTAAAGTTTTCAAAAATACCCCCTTGCGCGTTTTCGCCAAATTATGTTATACTACGCATCACTTTTCGGAGCAACGGGGTTGTGGCGCAATTGGTTAGCGCACTGGACTGTCGATCCGGGGGTTGCGGGTTCGAGCCCCGTCGACCCCGCCAATCTTGAAAAGTAAGCGAGCTTGCCTCGTGGTGTAATGGTAGCACCGCAGATTCTGATTCTGCTTGTTGGGGTTCGAGTCCCTGCGAGGCAACCAAGTTAAAGAAGGTGAAAGGAACTCGGCGTTGCCGAGTTTTTTTGTTTTGATGAGACAGGCTTTCTTCAGCGGTTTAGCAACCCTTCCTGGCGAAGCGTCTTGCGCGTCGCAGTCGTGAGCGGAACTTCGCGCGGATTCCGAAACTCGGCATCGCTCCGAAGAGCCTTCAGCGTCCGCTGCTCGAGCCGGAAATGCGAAAAGACCTGCGTGAGGTCGCCGACGGGTTCGACAATCGGCAGTTCCCACAGGCCCTTCAGCAGACCGCCCGCGCGATTCTGCACGAGGAGGACACGTCCCTCGGCATCCGTCACGAGAATGGCTGTCGTCCGCCGCACGGGCAGTTCCTTCTTGGCCGCCTTCACGGGAAACGTCGCTTGCGTACCGTGCCGCGACGCGCCGCAGACCGCCGCGAGCGGACAGTCCGGGCAGGCTGGATTCGTCGGCGTGCAGACGAGCGCGCCCAACTCCATCATCGCCTGGTTGAAGTCGCCGGGTACGGCCGCGCGGTCGATTTCGGACTGCAGCCGCGCCGCCAGCTTCTGCCGCGCGGGCAACTTCTTGAAGTCGTCCGCAAGTTCCCACACGCGCGCGAAGACGCGCGCAACGTTGCCGTCCACGACCGGCACACGTTCGCCGAGCAGGACGCTCGCGAGCGCCGCCGCCGTGTAGGGGCCGACGCCTGGCACCTTCGCCCACGCCGCCGCACTGTCCGGCCAGACGGCGCGGCCGGACACCGCAAACGACTTCGCCGCATTCAGGAGGTTGCGCGCGCGCGCGTAGTAGCCCAGCCCCTCCCACGCCTTCAGCACGTCGCTTTCGTCCGCCGCCGCCAGCGTCTCGACCGTCGGGAACTTCGCGAGGAACCGCTCGTAGTACGGCAAGACCGAGGCGTAGGTTGTCTGCTGCATCATGATCTCCGACAGCCAGCAGACATACGGCGTCGGGTTCTTGCGCCACGGCATCGGACGCTTCACCGCCGCAAACCACGTTTCCAGGGCCTTGGCAATCTCAATTCGCTTTTTCATCTTGTGCGCAAAAGGACAATTTGCGCGATAGTATAGCATATCGCGAACGGAGCCACAAACCACCCGCCGCAGATAACGGCTTCGTCGCGACTTCGGTCGTCGCGGCAATCGCCGTCGGCAGACCCGTTTTCGCGTCCGTCGCCGCAATCCCGCCGAACGTGCCGCGCACGTAAACAAGCGCATAGCGTTCGCCGTCCCGCACCGTCGAGCCGTCCGCGTAGCGGTCTGGCCCCGGCGTCGAGAACGTGACGAGGAGATTCGACGCATCGCCAAAGCAAAGGCCCGCCGCCGCCGCGTTGAAGAGGGTCGCGACCGTGACGGGCTTGCCGTCAATGTCCGCGAACGGGACTGCGAGAATCGTCAGCGCGTTCTTCGCGACCTGAACGACGCCAACCTTAACAATCTCCATCTCCTTCGTCTCCGTCGTCCCATCCTGCGCCATCTTCGCCCGCAATCGACACCGTGGCCTTGCCGGCGTTGGTATTCGTCAGCGTCTTGCCGTTCAGGTCGAGCGTTACCCTTTCTTCACGCCGAAGGTGCTTTCGCTATACGTTGTCGGGATGTAACCTTCCGCACAATACGCCTCGTCAATCGCCGTGGAGAACACGCCGCCGTAGCCCGCCTCGGACGTCACCGCACTTTCGTTTTTCAGTGTGACCGTGTTCCCTGTCGTCGTGCCGTTCGTGAAGAGACCATGCATCTTGTCGCCCGTCGTCGTCAGCGGCGCGGTTGTCAGCGTGACCCCATCGAGCGTGAGGGACTTGTTCGAGCCGCAGACCGCTGCGCCATGCCAAGAGGTCTTGATCGTGCCGTTCAAGATTTCCAGCGTCTTGGTCTCTGTGTCACTCTCGTTCTCGCCAACCGCACCCATCACAATCGCCGGGTTCCTACCACCGTAGGACTTGATCGTATGCCCGTTCAGGTTCAGCTTTGCCGAAGCGAACGAGCCCGACGACGGCACTTTCACCGCGCCCTCGGAGTCCGTGCAGTACCAGTCGTTCAAGAGCGTGACCTCCAAGCCGTTCGCATGGGTGAACGCCGTCTCAGATTCACCGTAAATCCACTTTTACCCGTCCTCTTCAACGAGCAAGCCACCATCATTGTTGACCGCATCGCGAGGCGCAACCGTACGCGCACCCTTGTTGAGGACGACCTTGCCGCTCCGATTGTTGCTACCGACCTCGAAGGTCAAGTCGTCAGCAAGGACAAGGGTTAGCGTCTTTGTGCTTTTCCCCCCCCCCCCAGAAACTGCACGAAACACGCACACATCAACGTCTTTGTTGCAGTTTACGTGCCAGTCACGCAATGTGCCGTCCGCCTCGACCGTCACGAAGTCCGCCTCCCGACCATACGGCGTGTAGACTTTCTCATGCGTCCGCCGCAGTTCCAGATACAGCTCGTTGAGCGCGACGCGCTCCGCCTCAAATGTCGGCGCCGCGCCAAACCGCCACGCCCGCAACGCGAGATCCGTGTAGAACAGGCGCACGCCGCACTTCGGGATGACGCGCTTCTCGAACACGTCGAAGACTTCCGACGCCTCGACGAGATAGCACAGTTCCAGCGCCTTGCGGTAGGCGCGGATGGAATTCGCCGCAATCGCCCGTCCGCACACGCGCAGTTCCGCCGCGACCTCGCGCAGGGTCGTCCGGCTCGCCCAGATGGTCGGACAGGAACTCCGCCAACGCCTCCTTCGCCCGAATGTCCGGGTGGTTCACGCAACAGGCGACATCGCGCATGAAAATCTGGCACCAGATCCGCTCCAGTTCGCACGGCGAGCGCGACAGGTGCGGATCCGTCCACTGCCGGAACGCGCACACCCACGGGTACGGACGAAACGCCTCGTCGCCCGCGCCGACGGCGGTGGCCGTGGACGACGCGACCCAGACATTCCACGCCGGCAGCTCGTGCAGGCGACGCAACAGTTCGGCGTGTTCGCCGACGCGGCTGATCTCGTCGAGAAACAGGTAGCGCGGCATCGCGCACCCGTCTTGTTCGCGCCGCGCACGCCGACAATCGCCTTGATGCGCGCATCCTCCAGATGGGCCGCCGCCCAACTCTTCAGGTCACGCGCGGACGTCTCGTCCATCGTCTTCCCGTCGCCTGTCATCGGTTCGCCTTCGCGGCGGGCGCATCCAGGACACGACGGCAGGAAAGAACTTTCTCAAGGACATCGCGCGGCACGAAGAAGTAGTGGTTTGACGACTCGTAGCCGATGCGGCTGTCGGCGCGCACGAGCGGCCAGTACGCCTTGGCCCGATCCAGCTCAGTCCGCGCGAGACGGCGCATCTCCGCATCGTCGCCGGCGTCACGCGCCATCACGAAGCGCGCCTGGTCACGGCAGGCGGCGAAATGCATCTGCTCGGCCCTGAAGAGGTCAAGCTCGCGGTGATCGGCCACGCCCGCCAGCAGACGGCAGCCCTCGGCAAAGCCGTCCGCGACCTTTCCGATCAGCTCGGCGTACGTCGCGCGCGGATACTGCGCGCGCCAGCCGTCGAGGTCGTCATAGGGAATACCGACCATCGTCGCGGCGTAGCCCGTCTTCGTCGCGTAGAGCGGATTCGCCGGGCCCCACTGCTGTGGGCCGTCGTAAATCGTCTGGCAGGAGAACGGATAGTTCGCAAAGCCGTCCGAAAACGCCTTCCACGCCGCCCGGACGCGCGACACGTTCGCCTCCCCGTAGAGCCGCGCCGCAAGGCGGTTCAGGACGCCCTCCTTGTCCGTCTCGCCCTTGCGGATTTCGCTGTACACGCTCAGGTTCGGCGAGGGGCAGCAGCCGAGCGACCACGAGAGCATGACGCCGTCCAGTCCCGCGTTCGCCAGATTCGCGGCATGCTGCGCGACAAGATCCATCGCCGGGATGTACGGAAACGAAGCGAGTTCCCACGAGTTCGCGGCCTGAACCTTCGCAACGGCGGGAATCCCCGCCTCCTGTGCGTAGCGCCAAAGCCGCAGGGCGTTCTCGCCCGGACCGACGATCGAGATCGAGTAGTCGTTCTCGACGGCATCAACGCCGCCGCGACGGATCTTCATCGCGTTCTCGCTCACCGCCATCAGCCGACAGTTGCGCGTCGGCAGCTGGCGGACGATCTCCCCCTCCTCGTCCTTCGGCCACTGCCAGTTCCAGATCAGCGCCTCGGCCGTCGGCTCGCCTTTCGCCATGCCCTCGACCATCGCGCGGTTGACCTCCGCGAGAATGTCGCCCGTCTTTCGGTCGCGGCAGCGCGGACACCCCGCCTTGCCGTGACGCGAGGCGCAGTTCGTGAGGTTTTCGCTCATCGTGATCGTGAAGATGCCGCCAAGGCCGGGAACTTGCGAGAAGACCTGCGTCAGCGACTCGCGCAGCCAGCGCAGCACTTCGGGATGCGACGTGCAGAGCGCGAACTGATCGCCGGACTTCGTGCCCTTGAACGCCTGACGTTCGGGACAGGCCGCGAAGAACGCCTCCGGCAGCGCGCGCGGCTCGTTCATGTAGAGGAAGACGCGGATGCCGTACTTGCGGCAACGGGCGACAAGCGTGCGCAGGTTGGCGATTCGGTTCTCGCAGCCCGCGCCGAACTCGGGGTACTTCGGATCCTTCGCGAGCGTGCGGAGCACCGTATGCAGCCACACGGCGTTCACGCCGTCGGCGGCGAGCTTCTGCAGAAGCCCTTCGGGGAACGAGCCGACCGCCGGATCGGCAAGCGGGTCGCCGTAATCCGCAAAATACGAGAAGATGAGCCGGAAGCCAAACGGCGAATCGCCCGGCTGCGGCAGGCGAAACGCGGGATCCGCCGTCGCGATGTCGCGCACGAAGGCAAAGCGCGGCTCTTCCGGCGCGGACGGGTCAAGCCCCTCTTCCTTCAATGTGGCCGCGATCTTCAGGCGCGCGTCCCTGCCGCGTACCGCAGCGTCCGCGTTCCACGCCAGCCGTGCGCAGGCCGGCTTGACATTGCCGAGCTTGGTCCACAGGAAATCGTCCTCCATCAGCGCGAATCGCAGCTCCTCGCGCGTCTTGCCCAGAAGCGTCATCAGCTGGTCATAGGGCAGCAGATGCCAGTTGCGCCGCAGCACCGTGATGTAGCCTTTCGTCTTCCATTCGGGCAGCACGGCCGGGTCGGGCGCAAGCCCCATCTGCACGGCCATCGCCGTCAGGTCGTCCGCCGTCGCCCCGACGACCTCGGCCAGCTTCGCCTTCTCGACAAGCCCCCAGTTTCGCCAGACGAACGCGCTCATCCGATCGGGGAAGGGATCAGGCGCAAGGGCCGGCTTCGCCTCGGCGGCGTTCTCGCCCGGCAAGGGACAGACCTCCGCCCATGCCGTGGAGGCGGCTAAGGCAATCGCAAACAGCGGGCAGGAAACGACGAACGGACGCAGTGAATGGATTTCTCGCATAACGTCAATATGATACCAAAATCGCACCGAGCCCCGCAATGTGAAACTTTGCATTCTCGGATGGGAAATCTGCACCTTGCCCACAAGACCGCCGCTTTAGGGCCCCTTCGTCTGCATGATCACGGCACAGCACGAGAGGTCAAGGCTCGTCGGCATCTGTCCGTTCTTCCCATAGGCGGTCAGCTCTTTCACGATCAGATCCCTCGCCGTGTCAAGCGGCCAGACGGCATCCTTTGCCCGCAAGTCAAATGTCCGATTGTTCAAGTCGACCTCGCTGAAGTTGACGGCGTTCAGGATGCGCGTGACGCAGTCCGTTACGTCAAATTCGTCATTTTCGCCCGCCGCATCTCCCCGCAGCACGACAATCCACTTGTCTTGACGACGTTCGCACGAGACGCGCCAAGAATCCAAAGGCCGCAGACGCGAATAGCTCGTGATCGGAATCGTCTCCTTGCGCGGCAGCTGAAACCGTATCGACCTCCAAGTCAGAGAGGAGGTCCTGTCCGAGAGCGTCTCCTCGTCGAGGCCCAGCAGCAACGGCAACGAGGTGCATTCGGCCTTGCGTTCGCGGCTCCGTGCAGCAACCGTCTCGCTCAATCGGGCCATGAACGCCGGACGATGCCAGACCGTGGGCCTTAGGTCTTGACCGTCAACCAGGTAGTTCCAGGCCCCAACGATGATCTTGGCATCGGCTTTTGGAATCGGAACGTTCGGCTTGAGGGACAGCGCGTCCCCCTGCAACAGGCCGTTTCGCGCCAACGCCGCCTTGAGACGGGCCTCCTGGTTGCGAATCGGAACATCGATGACGTTCAGTGGCGTAACCGTAAACACGATTCCCGCCACGGCCATGAACACGAACAGCCCGTGGGGACGGCGATTCAGCGCCGCCAGAATGAGCGCAACAATCCCGAAGGAAAGCGTGACCATTCCGGCAAAGCGCGTCGCCGAAAGGCCATACGCCTGATAGCGGATGACGATGCCCACGACCTGCGCCGCAAGAACCGGCAGAAGCAACGCCCAGCCCCACCGCACGAACAGGCGAAAGAACGGACGCGACGAGTCTCGCAGCGCCAGCCAGAAGAACACGTAGGCGGCGATGGCCACCGAACCGAACCAGTTCAACGTGCCATTGGGCATCGAGCGCGTCCAGACGATCTTTCCAAGATAGAGGTACAGGATTCCCAACAAGATCAGAGACGCCGGAAGGAGCAGCCAGAAAAGAAACGCCACCGCCCGGTCGGACGCGCCATCGTCACGGCTCCGCCCCGGAAGAAGCGACAGGAACCCAATCGAAAAGACGAGAATCCACAAGGCCCCTGCAACATCGGCGTAAATCTTATCGTTCACGGCCATGACCAACTTGTCGAACGCCAGAATGCACAGCATCAGGCTCCCGATCAGAATCATGGCCGACCCGCTTGCTCCGAACGCATTGAGCGTCAGGCGCGAGACGAGCGTGCGTTCGTCCGCCACGCGGTACAGCACGGCCACGGACGCGGCGACAAGGGAAAAGCACGTCCCCCAATAGAGCATGCCCCAAAGCCGATAGCGCGGGAACCCTTCCACGTGCGTCAGCCAGAACCAGCAGCCGAGCGCTCCGACCACAAGCGTGACGAGCCCAACGAGAAGATGACGATACGGCCATGCGCGCCATTCACAGAGCAGCTGGACGAACACCCCGGACAGCGCACCCCAGAAAATGCCAAGCGACACATTCGCCAGCATCGCCTCGCTGATGACGCCGTGGTTCTCCAGCACAAAGAGCACTGCAACTGCAAGCGCACAAAGGTTAAAGATTCCGAACCGGCGGAAACCACGCCGAAACCGATCAAACGCCAACGCCAAAGACTTCCTGATCATGTTTCTCCTGTTTTCATCTTTACTGGAAGCATTGTACCATATTTCCCCTTTCGTCCGCAAGCCGCAGACGTTGGTTCTTCGCTCGCACCATCGCAAAACACGGGAGGATTCGCGCCAAAGGCAGGCGGCCAAAGGCGAAAACGTGTCGCAAGACCCCTGGAAAAAGCGGTCTTTGCCGACCGCCCGTCGCCCCTGCCCACTTACTTTTTCAATCGACAGATTCCCTGATATCCATCGGATTGAATATCCGCAGCATCGGATAAAGCGTCTTGTAATCGCTCTCGTTGCGGGTGATGAGGCCGCCTTTCGCAAGCGCATATGCGCCAATCATCACATCGGCGATTGGCCGTTTGACGATTTCTCCGGCACGCTTTCGCAGGATGTGCTCATTCCACGCCCGATGCGCCTGAAGGACGATGCTTCTGCTCCCCGAAAACTCGCAATCAACTCCCAACTCAAGGAGGAATTCATCTTGCAACTCTGCGTCGCCATTGAACGACGGCGACAGCTCCACGTATGTTAACGGCGAAATCAGAAGCCCCTCTTCGCGCTTCAAATCGAGAGCGGTCGCCGAAGCCTCCGCGAAGTCGCGGTCGCCGCGTGCCACATCAATAAAAACGCACGTATCAACGACCCAGTTCAATCCGATTCCCCTTCGCGGAGTTCGTGCATGATGTCGGCCGTAGAGCGGTATTCAGGGTGGAAGCGCCGACAATACCCAATCAAATCATGCGCGGATTTCGGCTTCGCCGTGGGAGTCTCTGCCTGGTCGAGTTTGACGAGGATGACCTGATAGAGGCCACTCTCCGGGATCGAAAGGGACAACGAACCGCGATGCCCCATGACGTTTTCAGACCACACGCGGCCGGACGAGCCGACATTGGCGACGGTTCGCATCCAGTCCTTCTTCTCCATCAGCCTTGGCATGGCATCATCCTCCTTTCTCGTAATCGATCTTCCCTGTCATCGAAAGCATTTAGATTATACCATATTCTTCTCTCTCCACGCAATCGACACGCGCCGTACGTACTTCATCGGCAAGGGAACGCTAAATGCCGTTTCCTCTGCGGTTCAGGCGCATGAGGGACAGGATCGCGTAGACGGCCACGGCGGCTTCGGCGAGCGGAATCGCCCACCAGAGCGCCGCGCCGCCGAAGAGGGGCGGCTGCGCCGCCTGCCCCACGCCATAGCCACAGCACTGCACGAACGTGCCGACCATCACGATCACGCCATAGACGGCCAGCTCGTCCGTGCCGAGGTACTTGAGGATCTGGCGGTTGAACAGCACCGTGAGGACGCCCATCGCGATGTCGATGAGGAAGACGGAAAAGCCGACCTCCACGATCTTGCGCGAGAACAGGACGGGCGCAAGCGGCAGGTCCAGCCGCAGGGTGTTGCGGCGGTGGAAGAAGTGCGAGACCATGACGAGAATGGCGACAGCCTCGCCGATCACCGTCGCGAGACCCGCGCCGAAGATGCCCATATGGCGGACGCGACCGAGAGTGCGATGCCCATCAGGAGCGCGGCGGTGAAGTAACGGTTGGCCGGGGCGGTCGAGACGCGCGCGCCGCGCCGGACGGCGTACAGGACCGAGCCGAATGCGGCGACCAGATACTTCCGGTAAACGCCGAAGATATTGTCCGTCAACACGTTCATGAATCATTCTCCTTTCAATATGATGATGAACTGCGGCGTATTGTATCATACGTGTCAAGGGGGCTAATAAGCGTCCGCCAGGCTTCGGCATAAAACGATGATCCGCTCTTGCGAGACAGACTGTCGTTCGCAATTTGGCCCGTCGGCTCCTCCGGGCCACAGGCGGCTTGCGCCGCACGTCGGCAAGCGACAGGCCAATGATGCGGACGGACTTATAGAAAGCGAATCATCTTTTTATGCTAAAACCCCGCCCGGATTGAGCACCTTGTCAACGAGCGGCTGAGCGCGCGCCACGTCTGACGGATGGACGGCGACGCACATCCGCGTACCCAAGCCACCGTTCCCCCTCCGATGAAAGGCGGTGTCGATGACTGTCTGGCGCAACGCAAAGCGAATGCCCTCGGCCTTAAACAGCCGCACGAGTTCGTTCACCTCTAAAACCGAGGCATCCGGCACGAGCAGCACACCGTCCAGCGGTCGCGCGGACGCCTCATCTGGCTTTATCGCCAGGGCGACCGTCCGCCCTTCATATCCGCGCGTGAAGTCCGTCTCGCGACGGCGATTCCGCCAAGAGATGCACCACAAGGGAATCGCCACACCAACAACAATGGCGCCGACAAGGAGAAAGAGTTGCCAGAACGGATCGTTCGGATCAATCGACAGGCACAAGCCCTCTTGCATCAGCGAGCCTTGTCCCGCGCGAACAAGTTTCACGCCCGCCACGACGCACAGCGTGACAAGAAACGCCACAAGCGGCAACCGCGCCAACGCGCCCCACGTTGTCGAGCTCGCAGTCTCGTTCATTTCTATTTCGCTTCTGTCAACATTCACCACACGGACTCCTTTGGACGGCATTATAGCATAATCCGAGCGCGGCGCAGTCGCCGGATAAGAAAGCACGCCCCCTTGACATGGTTAGATATCTAATGATATACTACGCGCCATGAACCACAACATGGGAATGCTGATCGCGCGTCTGCATGAACAGGCGCATCGCTGGCTCGTCGGCGAGCTGTCGCGGGCAGGGCTTTCGGGCCTTGCGCCGTCCCACGGAGACGTGCTGGCGCTTCTGTTTCTGCGCGGCGAGGCGACGATGCACGAGATCGCCGCGTTCGCGCACCGCACCCGTCCGACGATGACTGTCCTCATCGACAAGCTTGCGGACAGGGGGCTTGTCGTGCGCGAGAAGTCCGCCGTGGACGCCCGCAGTCTCGTGGTGCGGCTGACCGCCGCCGGCGCGGCATTGCGTCCCGACTTCGAGGCCCTTTCGCGTCGCTACCGTGCGCGCCTCTACAAGGGTCTCTCCGCCGAAGAGGCCGCGACGCTCGAACGACTTCTCGAAAAAGTCTTGGCCAACCAAGAAACAAAACAGACAAAACAGAAAGGAACAAGGAAATGAAAGACATCAAGACAACGGCAGACCTTGCCAACGCCACGGCAATCGACTTCGGACCGCTTGCCGAAATCAAGGACTACGTATTTGAACTCGGCCCTGAGGTGAAGATACCCGGAAAGGTGTTCGGCGGCGCGGCGATCAAGGCCGGCGGCGCGGATTTCTCCTTTCAGGTCTTCGCACCGGGAACGGAAGGGGGATTCTACCACACGCACAGGAACAACGAGGAACTGTACTTCTTCCTTTCGGGCAGTGGCGAGTATCAGGTTGACGGCGTGAACATCCCCGTGAAGGAGGGAACCGTCATCCGCGTCGCGCCGAACGGGAAGCGTGCCGTCCGCAACACGGGCGACAAGCCGCTGACGATGCTCTGCGTCCAGTATGTCGCGGGGGCGGCTGGAAGCGTCAACGCCGCTGACGGCACGATTCTCAACGAGCCTGTGAAGTGGTGACCGGCGCAAGGGCCGCTTGCGAAACGTGTGCGCTGTGGGTTGCGGTCGCATCCTGTGCCCGCCGGCCCGGCAACGCACTCGATAGACTCACACGGGGTAACGGAGGCCCGGAGATCGGCTGGGACGCTCCGTGCCTCCGTGGCTCCGTGTGAGACCACTCTTGTTGTTTCTATAAGGACTCGACGAGCGGGCGAACCTTCTCAAGCCACTTCGCCTTCTCCGACTCAAAATAGATCGTTTCCGAACGATTGGTTTGCAGCGAATCCCAATAACACTTGGGACGAATGCCTGCACAGCCGCACGGCACGTACGCCTCACAGCACCTCTCACCGTAGCGAGCGACAAGCCCGATCTTGTCATGCTCCTCATTCGGCGCGAAGACATAGGCTAACTCGTCCGGCGCGCGCGCATCGAAAGGGATGCGCGCGCGGCGAACGGTTCGGACCGATTCCTTTAGGCGCGGTCAGGCGCGATAGCCGCACTTCGGACAGACGCCGTCCTTGAGAGCGATGCCGCAGAGCGGGCAGCGGTCAAGCGACAGGTGCGACGGGAACGACGCCGTCGCCACGTTGACGCCGCTCGTGAAGGTGATCTTCACGATGTTGAGCTTGTCCTTCAGCAGCTCGTACACCATCTTGATGAACCCCTCGACGGTCATCGTCTCCTTCGTGACGACGAGCCGGCATTCAGGATAGGCGGTGCAGAGCTCCGTCTTGAACGCGGGCCCCTTCATCGTGTTCGTCGGCGTGCCGTTGCGGATGCCCTCCTGCTCGTAGACGGCGAGGACGGCCGGCAGAAGCGGATCGTCTTCGCGCAGGACGAGCGCATGGTCGAAGTTCTTGAGAACCTCCCAGGCCGTCTTCTGGATCTCGTTGCAGGGGAACACCATGTTGACGCCGGGATTGACCGAATCCTCGACCTCGATGGTCAGTCCGCCGGTGTGCCCGTGCAAGTATCGGGCCTCGCCCCTGAATCCGTAGAAGCGGTGGGCATACTGGATGTCGAGGTGCGCGACGGAGCGGATGGTGGTGCAGGTGCAGTTCTTGTTCGTGTTCATGTGCGTGTTCCTTTCTTGTTTGTGGTTGTGCCGAGAGAGACGTTCTCCCGACACCGCACAGAATACATTATTCCCCCCGCGCCTGTCCGTTGGAATTACAACCTCACGCATGGGCTTTTCGCCGACACATCGGCAGTCAATCACGACCACGCAGAGACATGTGCCACGAATTCCCCAACGCATCTACCAGACAAGAAAATCTTGGTCACGGCAGATGGCCCTCAAAAGACTTACTGCGAAGGCGAGACGGCCAAACTCTCCTTCGCATTCACCGAAATGTTCAATTATTCTGACGGCTACCTGTTCCTTGAACCGATTGACGGGCCGTCACGCGCGCTTGTCGATTGCCCTGTTGCGTTCACAAAAGGCATTAGGATTTCTGCCTATTCAGCCTCGGCGATGCCCACCTATCTCGCGTTGAGGGACGGCTGGCCGAATTGTGCGCTCTCGTACAAAGTCATCGTGCGCAGCACACCAGATCCGAACGACGATACGAACATCATCGCCGACTGGGATTCGGATGTCATTACGCTCAACGTGACAAACGCCGTTCCGTCCGTGCTCTCGGTCTCGATGATGGATGGCGCTTTCATATATGGGACGAGCGGAGGAATGGCACAGGCCGTCGTGGGCATACAGAACGTGTTCGAGGTTGAAGCCTACGATCCGAGCGACATCGACCTTGAAGACGATGGCTTCGAGACGATCGTCCGCTTCTATGAGAATGGCTCGGTCTCGAAGACCGTAACGCTGTATGGGAACCCATACGGACAGCAGATCCCACATGCATTCTCGGCAATCGGCAGGAACAAGATGACCGTTCAAGTCTACGACAAAGACATGTCGCCTGACGAAAGGCTTGCGGCGGACGAGAATCCCTTTACGGTCTTCGTCGAAACGCTGAACGCGCCGACCATCGCGCTGACTTCTCTCAACAACAGTGCCGTCTTCGACGAAACCGAGACAGGAAGTACACGAGGTCGCATCAACGTAGCCCTCACTGTACCGCCAACCATGCTGGGTGCGGGACGCCTTACCGTCCACCTTGACGTTGAGCGCGTGGGTACAGATGACGGCAACTACGCATTACCCGTCCTGAACACCACGGACTTGCAGTTCCAGAGCCCCGTCACGCAGCAAAGCGTCTTCTTCACTGCGCTTGACGGCACGCCACAGTGCGCAAGTGCGGGTTTCCGCCTCCGGGCGCGTGTGACAACGAACACGCCGTCGCTGGATGCGACGAAGACATTGGCTGAGTGCTACCAAGAGGGCACGTTCTCCTTCACGGTTCAGAATGTCGCGCCAGAGATCGGTACGGACGAAGCAACGCAGAGCATGATTCCCGCCACAATTGGCACGCCTTATTCGCTTGCCTGGACGGTAGACGATGTGGAGAACGACCAAAAAGCGATGAGTGTCTGTTGGGAGTACGAGGGAACCTCTGAAAAATCCACGATAGACGTGAGTGCCAGCAAACTCACAAAGGCGATCACGTTTACGACTGTGGGAGCGAAGCGCGTACGCCTCAGCGCATATGACAAGGATGGTGGCGCATGTGTTCGCGACTATTGCTTTTACGTCCATCCTGTTTCTGAAGTGGTGGATGTGGGCGACAGCAAAACGGTGACAGTTCCCGGCGACTGGCTTGGGCAGAAGACGGTGCGAACAGCGGCAGACGTGGCGGCGAACGGACGGAAAGTCTGGGAATGCTATCTGCTGGGGTGTGACCCAGAACAAGCAGACGACGACTTTCGCATCATCTCATTCGAGCTGAAAGACGGAAAGCCAATCTTCACGTTCAGCCACACGGAAGACGGCTCTGGCTCATCGCTCGCACCACGTATCCGCACACTGGGCAAGGCGCGGATTGAAGACGCGGACTGGTCGGAAGTACCCGACGGCAACGAATCAGCGTTCCGATTCTTCAAGGCCGAAGTCGTATTGCCTTAACGTTACCGTATCTCAGACACACGCTCTCACGCAGTGCGCGTCGTTCGAGAGATTTTCTCGGCCCGTTCCTGTATGAGCTGAAGGACAGATGCGCAGCCCTGCGGAAGTCCGAGCGCATGAACGGTTGCATCGCACACGCCTTTGCAAAGCGTCTGAAGACGCTTGAGGAGTTGCGGAAAACCAAGATGGAGTTCAGCGGACATCTTTTTCCAATGCCCATAGCAGATTGAGTCGATGGAGTCGCTGCCGCCGATCTTCATGGCCGGGCTTTTGGCGAGGGTCGGCCAGAAGACAGTCGACACAAGATCGTACCCCGGCGCCAACCGCCGCGCACCTGAACGGTAAAGCATCGAATAGTTCTTGCCGTGGGCGTCTGCATTCCCAATGACGGCATTGAACATCAGCAAGTCCACGAACGCCAACACATCAAGCGCAGGAGCCGTCGACCAGCCAGAGCGGATGAGGCGCACGACTTCGCGCACGGCGAAGGCCACGCTCGCCAACCAGCAACGGACGAAGCGGGAGCGTCTCGATGAGGTCAGCGAGTTCGGACACAGTCTTTGGAACAAACCCGTTTGCACATTGGCTTGGCGTTGCGTTCTGCGGAAGAATTGTCAATGCGCCCGCACATTCACCACCAAGTGCCTCCAAAAAGGCGAAGTCATTTGTCTCGGCAATTCCAAGGTAAGAGGCAATTCGGCTTCTTTGAGATTCCTCAGGAAGAAGCCCCGCAAAGAACGGACGCAGTTCAGGGCCGCTGAACGGTTCCTCTCGAAGGGGGAGCGAGTGCGAGATGGGTTGCGCAACCGCAGAAGACAGATACCCCTTGTCATAGGTAAACTGCTCTGAACCGCTCACAAACTTGTCGTAGAATCCGACACGCGAAGTGCCCCAATAAACGTCAAGCGTCTTGGAAATGCTGTCCTTCATGATCAAAGCCGGGCGGTATCGTTTACGTCAAGCTGCATGCCTAATGCGGCCATGACTTGCAGCACTTTCCCGATCTGGCAGGTTGACTTTCCAGCTTCCAGATCGACAATAAACCGAAGCCCCGTTCCGGCGACAAAAGCCAGTGCTGGTTGCGTCAGCCCTTGTCTCCTGCGAGCTTCACGGATTTTCAGTCCTATTTCACCTGATGTCATATCAATTTCCCGAACGGTATAATAGCATAATCCCGACGGCCTTTCAACGGCGAAATTTCCCGAACGGGAAATTAGCCTCTCGCAAGGCAAGATCTCGGCAAGAAATTTACCGTTCGGGAAATTTTAAGCGGTCTGTCCGGAAGTCGTCTCTCGCCGCTCCCAGTCGCGGCGGTTGAGGCGCTCGCGAAGGTCTTTCCAGCCGGGGAGGCGTGCGTCCATCAGCGCATAGAACGCCGGGCCGTGTCCATGGACGGCGAAATGCGTCAGCTCGTGGACGACGACATACTCGACCAGTTCGCGCGGCGCGTGCGCCAGCGCCTCGTTGTAGGTGATGTACCGCTTGCTCCAATGGCAGCAGCCCCAGACGGACGTCACCTTGCGGATCCGCCACGTGACGTCGCGTTCGCCGAACCGCGCCGCCCACGTGGCGTTGAGTTCGTCCAGCCGCGCAGACAGGGCGGCGCGTTCCGCCTCCGTCACGGGTGCGCGCACGATCGGCGGACGCGCCAGCACCTCGCGGCGTGCCTTCAGGGCCCAGTCCCACTTCTCCTTCAGGAACGCCTCGCCTTGCGCGAGCGTCACGCCGCGATCCGGCAGGGAAAGGCGCAACGTGCCGTCCGAGGCGATGCGGAGGTTGATTCGCCGAATGCGCTTGCGGACGACCTCGACCGGCACGCCGTCGATCTCGTTCCGCCCGACGCACAGCATCTGCTCGGAGGGCCGCCTGTTCGATCGCCAGCAGAACGCCCCCACGCAGTACCGAGTCATGTCTTCTGTCGTCATGGCTGAAGATTATACCACATTCGCGACCGACGCTGAAGCGCGCGTCACCGCGTCTCGTCCAGCGGCGCGGGGCGGCGCTCGCGGAACAGGAGCGAGGGATTCCCCTTCAGCTCACCGGCGAGATCCTTGAGCGAGGACGCCGCGTCCGACAGGTTCTCCGCGACTTTCTCGATGTCGCCCTGGCAGGTCTCCATCATCGTCTGAACCGTCAGCATCGTCTTGGACATCGACGAGACGGACGCATTGACGTTGCTCCAGACCGAGGCGAGATCCATCGTGTTGATCTGGTTCATGACGCGCGTCGCCGCATCGGAGAAGTTGTCCAGCAGGGAGATCTTCTGCGGCACGAACGGGTGCCGGGGCTTCCATGCGAACGTCTCCGCCGGCGCGACGCCCCTGTTGAGATTGCACTCGATGCGGGAGAGCCCCGTGATGCCGCTCGCCGTGACGGACGCCCGGAGGCCGCGTTCCTTCACGAGATAGGCGACGGCGTCCGCCGCCGCAATGCCCTCGTCCTCGAAATAGCCGAGCTTTTTCGGATTGAGCGCCATCAGGATGTAGATGCGCAGGTTGTCCGCGCCCTTCGCCTCGTACTTGTTGCCGACGAAGTCGATCTCGCGCACCTCGCCGATCTTCACGCCTCGGAAGTTGACGGAACTGCCGACGGACAGGCCGCTCACCTCGCGGTCATAGTAGGTCTCGACGAAGATCTCGTTTCGATGGCCCCGCAGTCCGCCAAGATAGATGAGCGTGACGGCCGTCGCCACCGTCGCGGCGAGGATTGCGAAACCGATGCGGGCGTAGCTCGCATGATTGTCATTTGCCATTGTCTTCCCCCCTGTTGAAGAACTTGCGGACGAACGGGTCGTCCGACGTGTTCCGAAGCTCGCGCGGCGAACCGAGCGCGATCATCGCCTGACGGGCCTTGTCGAACATCGCCGCGCGGTCGCCGATCTTGAAGACGCTCGGCAGCTCGTGCGTGACGACGACGAACGTCATACCCTTCTCCGCGCGCAGCCTCAGGATAAGGTCGTCAAGCGCGGCGGACGTGATCGGATCCAGCCCCGCACTCGGCTCGTCAAGGAAGACGACCTCGGGGTCGAGCGCCATCGCCCGCGCGATCGCGACGCGCTTGCACATGCCGCCCGAGATCTCGCTCGGCATCTTGTCCGCCGCGTCCTCAAGCTCCACGTCCCGCAACCGTTCCAGCGCGCGCGTCCGCCGCGCCGTCTTCGAGAGACCCGAAAACTCCTCCAACGGCAACAGCACGTTCTCCAGGCAGGTCATCGAGCCGAAGAGGGCGCCCGACTGGTACATGACGCCGATCTTGCGGCACAGCTCCGCCCGCGTCCGCACGCTCCATTCGAGCCCCGCGACGGTCAGCCGTCCCCCAAGGATGGGGTTGAGGCCCGTCATGTGCTTCATGACCGTCGACTTGCCGCAGCCGGACCCGCCGAGCAGAATGAAGATCTCGCCACGCGCAACCTCAAACGAGATGTCGCGCAGGATCACCGCGCCGGGATAGCCGGCGTCGACATGCTCCAAGACGACAATGGGCTCACGTTTCATCGGACACCGCTACCTTGCCAACTTGATCTCAATCGGCACGAAGAGATCCGGATTGAAGGCCCGCCGCCGGATCTTGTCCGCATACTCGTCCGAGTAATAGCGATCCGTCGCCGTCCGGTCCCGGCGACCGTTATAGCGGCGAAGCGCCTGATGCCATCCGTCGAAGGATCCGCGCGGCCGTTCGGCGGCCGGTCGTGCGGCGGACGAGAAGCCCTTGCGCGCGAGATAGCGAATCGCCGCGCGGACATTCTGCTCCGCCGTGCCCTCGTTTCGCTTTTCGGGTTTCTTCAGACCGACCAGCTCCTTTTCCGCACCCCAGTCGCCGGGCACGTTGACCTGCAGCGGATCGACCGCCCAGGCCGCCTTCGAGCGCGGGCCGTTCCCGCCCGTCTCCTCGATCATGTGCGCCTTGACCAGCGCCGGCAGGAGGTCGGCAATCGCCTCGGCCTGTCCGGGCGTACCGCCGCAGCCCTCGGCCTTGTTCGCGTTGAACTCGGCCGTCAGGCGCGCAATCAGTCCGTCATGCTCCTGATAGCGCGCCGCCTCGAATCCGCGAAAGATCGGAAGCCCGGCCTCGCCCGACTCGCGACGCGGACGCGGATGCCGCTTCGTCTGAGCCGGAAACCACTTCGCGATCCAGCGCTCGATCGCCCGGACGGTCTTCATCTCCTCGTCCGTCACAAAACGGCGGTCGACATAAAGCTCGCCCCAGTCGTTGAACGCCAGTTCGCCCAGCCCCGCCGTATCGACGACATGGCGACGGCCCTCGCTCGGCGGAATCTCCGCAATGCCCTTGCGGCGCAATTCGGCTTCGTGCGCCGCTTCGCGCGCGGTCGCCCGCGCGAAGACGTCCGCCGCGTCAAACACCAGCGGCAGGATCTCCATCACGGCCCTCGGATCGACCGCCACGTGCGCATCCGCCACACGCGGCGCGACGGCCAACACCGCCAGTCCAAGCAGGGCGCACACCGTCACGGCCTTGACCTCACGCCAACTTGGCGAGCTTCGCGGCGAGGCCGATGTAGTTCGCGGGCGTCATCTTGAGGAGGCGCTCCCTGTCGGCCTTCGGCAGCGGCAGGGCCTTCACGAAATCGCGCATGATCTCCGCCGTCACGCGGCGGCCGCGCGTCAGCTCCTTCAGCCGCTCATACGGATGATCCATGCCGACCTTGCGCATCACGGTCTGGATCGGCTCGGCGAGGACCTCCCAGTTATGGTCGAGGTCTTCCGCGAGACGCGCCTCGTTGAGCTCCAGCTTGCCGAGGCCCTTCTGGGTCGAGCGGATGGCGATGAGCGTGTAGCCGAAGCCGACGCCCATGTTGCGGAGCGTCGTCGAGTCCGTGAGGTCGCGCTGCATCCGCGAGATCGCGAGCTTGCGCGCCATGAAGCCGAGGACGGCGTTCGCGAGCCCAAGGTTGCCCTCCGAGTTCTCGAAGTCTATCGGGTTCACCTTGTGTGGCATCGTCGACGAGCCGATCTCGCCCTTGACCGTGCGCTGCCTGAAGTAGCCCATCGAGACGTACATCCAGATGTCGCGGTCGAAGTCGAGCAGCACCGAGTTCCAGCGCGCGAGCGCGTCGAAGAGCTCGGCGATGCCGTCGTGCGACTCGATCTGCGTCGTGAGGCGGTTCTGGCGGAGGCCGAGCGAGCGAATCACCTTCGCGGACAGCTTCTCCCAGTCGACATCCGGGTAGGCGGAGAGGTGCGCGTTGAAGTTGCCGACCGCGCCGTTCATCTTCGCGGGCATGACGAGCCGATCGATCTCCGCCGCCTGGCGCTTCAGCCGCGCCGAGACGACCGCAAGCTCCTTGCCGACCGTCGTCGGCGAGGCGGGCTGGCCGTGCGTGTGCGCGAGCATCGGGACCTTCGCCGTCGCCTTCGCCATCTGCGCAATCGTCGCCGTCATCTCGTCCTGCGCCGCGCGCAGGATCCGCTGGCCGTCGCGCAGCATAAGCGCGTGGGACATGTTGTTGATGTCCTCCGACGTGCAGCCGAAGTGGATGAACTCCGTGCGCGTCTTGAGCGAGGACTTCGCGACCTGCTCCTTCAGGAAATACTCGACCGCCTTGACGTCGTGGTTCGTCGTCTTCTCGATCTCCTTCACGCGGCGGGCGTCGTCGAGCGAGAAGTCGGCCGCGATCTTGCGGAGCGCGGCGCGCTCCTTCGCGGACAGCGCCTTGCATTCCGCAATGCGCGCATCGTCGCACAGGGCCTCCAGCCACGTGCATTCGACGAGCACGCGCCGCTTGATGAGGCCGTACTCGGAGAACACCTCCTGAAATTCCGCACACTTGTTCGCATAACGCCCGTCAATCGGGCTGATCGCCAGTAGAGTATCGAGATTCATGTTCTGCATTATATCAAAACCTCACGAGTCGTTGTGCACGGGGTCGGCGCCGGTGTTGCGCAAGTGGCGCTCCAGCTTGCCGAGGAGCCACGTGAACGTCATCACGAGGGCGAGATAGATCGCCGCGACCGTCAGGTACGGCGTGTAGACGGAATACGTCTGCGAACGGATGATGTCGCCGCCCTTCGCGAGGTCGCAGAGCGCGATATAGCCGACGATCGACGTGTCCTTCATCAGCACGATGAACTCGTTGCCGAGCGCGGGCAGCACGTTGCGGATCGCCTGCGGCAGGATGATCTTGAGCATCGTCTTCCAGTAGCCGAGGCCGAGCGCGCGCCCCGCCTCCATCTGGCCGGGGTCGATGGACATGATGCCCGCGCGCAGGATCTCCGCCTGGTACGCGCCCGAGTTGATGCCGAACGCGAGAATCGCGACGACCACCTTGTCGAGCGACTTCAGGATGATGAAGTAGCAGATGAGAAGCTGCACCACCATCGGCGTGCCGCGAATGATCGTCAGGTACACCTTCGCCAGCGCGTTGAGGACGGGGAAGCGTCCGTACTTGTCGTGCGACGAGCGGATGATCGCGACGAGGAAGCCGATCAGGAGGCCGAGCGCAATCGCCGTCAGCGCGACTTCCAGCGTGACGCCAAGCCCGTTCCACAGGTAATGCCAGCGTCCATTCTTGACGAAGCAGAGCTGAAAGTCGTCTATCAGGGACTGTATCATGCGATCTCTTCAACGCGCGGTTCGCGCATTCGCCATTCGTTCATTCGACGATTCGATTATTCGATTATTCGACAATTCGCGATTCGACAATTCGACGATTCGATTATTCGACAATTCGATTATTTCTCCTTCAGCCGATCCGCCTCGGCCGTGTAGTCGGCGACCCACTTCGCGAGTCGTCCGTCGGCCTTGAGCTCGGCAATCGTCTCGTTGATCGCCTTCAGCAGCTCCGGCTGGCCCTTGCGAATCGCGACGGCATATTCCTCGGTCGTGATGAAGTCGGAAATCGCAAGGTCGGCCTCGCCCTTCACGCAGTTCTTCGCGGGATCGATGTCCGCAATGACGACATCGACGCGCCCGGCCTTCAGCGCCGCAACGGCCGCCGCCGGCGAGTCGAAGCGCTCCGGCTGCTGCTTGAGCTCGTCCGTCACGAACGCCTCGCTCGTCGTGCCGCTCTGCACGCCAACCTTCTTGCCTTTCGCGTCCGCACCCTTCGCGTAGGGGGTCGCCTTCTTGTAGACGAAGACGACGCCCGTCTTCACGTAGGGAACCGAGAAGTCGACGTTCTTCTTGCGGTCTTCCGTCACCGTGATGCCGGCGGCCGCGAGATCGGCCTTGCCCGAAATGACCGTCGGAATGACGGAATCGAAATTCACCGACTCGACCGCAAACGCCCGGCCGAGCTTCGCCGCGACAGCCTTGCAGATCTCGACGTCGATGCCGACGATCTCCTGTCCGCGCAGGAATTCATACGGAGGGAACGTCGCCTCGGTGATCATCTTGAGCGTCTCGTCCTTCTTCGCGCAGCCTGCGAGCAGGGCCGCCGCCGCCAACGCAACCATCAGTTTCTTCATTTTCATTTTTGCCTTTTCCGTTCTTGCCTTTTTCTTGATTTCAAATTTCAGATCTCAAATTCGACCATTCGATTATTCGATCATTCGATTATTTCTTCAGCGCATCCGCTTCCTTCGTGTACTGCGCGCGAATCGCCGCCATCTTGCCGCTCGCCTTGAGCTCGGCAATCGTCTCGTTGATCGCCTTCAGCAGTTCGGGACGCCCCTTCTTGATCGCGATGGCGTATTCCTCCAGGTTGATCGGCGTCGGCGCGATTGCGAGTTCGGCCTCGCCGAGCACGCAGTTCTTCGCCGGCTCCACGTCGACAAGCACGCCGTCGCAGCGGCCCGCCTTCAGCGCGGCGCACGCCTCGGCCGCCGAGCGGAAGCGCTCCGGCTCCTGCTTGAACTGCTCGATCACGATCGTCTCGGCGGTGTTGCCGCCCTGCACGCCGATGCGCTTGCCCTTGCAGTCCGCCGCCGTCAGGAGCGGCGCGGACTTCTTGTAGATGAGGACGATCTCCGTCTTCGCGTAGACGTCGGAGAAGTCAACGTTCTTCTTGCGGTCTTCCGTCACCGTGATGCCCGCCGCCGCGATGTCGGCCTTGCCGGACATGACCGAGGGGATGACCGAGTCGAAGTCGACGTTCTCGACCGCGAACGTCTTGCCCATCTTCGCCGCGACGGCCTTGCAGATCTCGACGTCAATGCCGACGATCTCCTGTCCGCGCAGGAACTCGTACGGCGGGAAGGTCGCCTCGGTGATCATCTTGAGGGTGTTCGCGTCATTCTTCGCGCAGCCGCAGAGGGTCGCCGCCGCCGCCAATGCAATCATCAGTTTCTTCATTTTCGTTTTCTCCTTGTTTTCTGTTTTCAGATTTCAAATTTCAGATTTTCAATCATTCATCAATTCGATTATTCGATTATTCGTCAATTCGACCATTCGATCACTTCCCCTCCATCTGCCGCACCTTGTGGCTGATCGCGTCCTCCGCGCCATCCGCCGGGCCCTTCAGAATGAGCTTGAGGAAGAAGAGCGTCGCGAGCATGAGCGCAATCGCGAGCGGCAGCGCGATCCACACCGTCCCGACGAACGGCGCGGCGATGTAGGCGACGAACGAGACCGCCGCGACCGTCAGCGCATACGGCAACTGCGTGTTCACGTGCACGATGTGGTTGCACTGCGCGCCCGCCGAGGCCATGATCGTCGTGTCGGAAATCGGCGAACAGTGGTCGCCGCACACCGCGCCCGCCATGCAGGCCGACACCGCAATAATCGTCATGGAACTGCCGGGAATCGCCGCGAGGACGATCGGGATCAGAATGCCGAACGTGCCCCAGCTCGTACCCGTCGAGAACGCGAGGATGACCGCGATCACGAAGATGATCGCCGGCAGGAAGTTGAAGAGGCCCGCCGCCGGCCCGTTGATGAGGTCGGAGATGAAGACCTTCGCGCCCAGCGCGTCCGTCATGCCCTTCAGCGTCCACGCGCAGCAGAGGATCATGATCGCCGGCACCATCGCCTTGAAGCCTTCCGGGAAGCCGTCCATGCAGTCGCGGAACGAGATGACGCGGCGGCAGACGTAGAAGACGACCGCGAAGACGAGCGCGACGATCGAGCCGAGCGTGAGGCCGACCGAGGCGTCGGAGTTCGAGAACGCGACGACGAAGTTGCGGTGCGCCTCGCCCTCGGCGAAGAAGCCGCCCGAGTAGATCATGCCGACGACGCACGCGGCGATCAGCACGAGGACGGGGATCACGAGGTCGATGACACGGCCCCGGTCGTTCTTCGTGAGCACTTCCGTCGCCGTCTCCAGCGCGCCGAGGTCGGGCTTGCCGGCGGCGACATCCGCCTCATGGCGGCGCATCGGGCCGAAGTCGAACTTCATGAGCGCGAGCGCGAACATCGTGACGATCGTCAGGATCGCGTAGAAGTTGTAGGGAATCGCGGCGATGAAGAGCGAGAAGCCGCTTTCCGCGCCCGCGCCCTTCGCGAAGCCGGCGACGGCCGCCGCCCAGCTGGAGATCGGCGCGATGATGCAGATCGGCGCCGCCGTCGCGTCGATGAGGTACGAGAGCTTCGCGGCCGAGACCCTCTTCGCCTTCGTGACCGGGTGCATGACCGAGCCGACCGTCAGGCAGTTGAAGTAGTCGTCGACGAAGATGAGCATGCCGAGGACGATCGTCGCGACCTGCGCGCCGACGCGCGACTTGATGTGCGTCTGCGCCCAGCGGCCGAACGCCGCCGAGGCGCCCGTCTTGTTCATCATCGCCACGAGCGCGCCGAGGAGGACGAGGAAGATCAGGATGCCCACGTTGTAGGCGTCAGCGATCTTCGCGATGAAGCCCGCCTGCACGACGTGCGTGAGCGCCGTCTCGAACATGCCGACGAGCCCGTCGGCCTTCGTCGCGTAGAGGACGCCGCCCGAGACGATGCCGAGGAAGAGCGACGAGTAGACCTCCTTCGTGACGAGCGCCAGCACGATCGCGAGGAGCGGCGGGAAGATCGCCCACCACGTGCCGAACAGCGGCTCGGCCTGACGCACCGTCGCGAGCGCCGTCGCCTCGTGCGCCTTGAAGTCCCTGTCGGCCTGCACGTTGTCGGCGTACGCCTCGACGTAGGCCTTCGCGTCTTCGGCCTTCGCGAGCGCGTAGGTCTTGGCGGAATCCCCCTCGCCAACGACGATCTTGTTTTCTTCAGCGGCCCACAGGCCGCCACACAGGGCGACGAGCGCCGCACAGCAGAGGAGTTTTCGTTTCATAAGTTCGTGTATTATAGCAAAAACGCGCGTACGCCGCAGTCGCCAACGGGTGCACCTGGAGGGACTCGAACCCCCACGCTTGCGCAGTGGAACCTAAATCCACCGTGTCTGCCATTCCACCACAGGTGCGCGGATGCCGCGTCTTCAGGCCACGCCCGGAATCGGGGACTTCGTGCGGCGGCCGGAGAAGCAAAGCGAACAGAACACCGCGAGGGCGAGAAGCGGCTGGTAGTACAGGCATTTCAGGAGCGAGAGCGAATCGACCGTCAGGTCAAGCCCGCGCGCGACGCCGATGGCAATCAGGATCTGCGCGCCGTAGGGAATGAGCCCCTGAATGACGCAGGAGGCCGTGTCGAGGACGGACGCGATCCGCACGGGATTCGCCCCGAACTTCTCGGAGCATTCCTTCGCGATTGGCCCCGCGATGACGATTGCGACCGTGTTGTTCGCCGTGAAGCAGTTGACCGCCGACACGAGGAAGAAGACCCCCAGCTCGCACGTGCGCGGCCCGCGAATCACCTTCGCGATCTTCTCCGTGAGCCACAGGACGCCGCCGTTCGCCTGCACGCTCCGGAAGAGCCCGCCCGCGAGCAGCGCGACAATCAGCGTCTCGCCCATGCCGAGCGTCCCCTTGCCGAGAAGATCCATCGCGTCGAAGAACGCGAACTTGCCGAGGCAGCCGCCGATCACCGCCGACAGCACCGTGCCCGAGAAGAGGAGCATCATCACGTTGTAGCCGACGAGCGCCAGCACGAGGACGAACACGTACGGCAGGACGAGGACGAGGTGCTGCCACGTCACGGCCGGCGCCTCGACCGCCCCCGCCGAGAAGCCGGAGACCGCATAGAGGAACAGCGCGACCAGCGCGGCCGGCGCGGCAATGAGGCCGTTCGCGAGGAACTTGTCCTTCATGCGTACGCCCTGCGTGCGCGTCGCGGCAATCGTCGTGTCGGAAATCATCGAGAGGTTGTCGCCGAACATCGAGCCGCCGATGACCGCGCCCATCAGGAGCGCGGGGCTGAGTCCGAGCGGCCCCGCAAAGCCCAGCGCAATCGGCGTGACGGCCGCAATCGTGCCGCAGGACGTCCCGATCGCGAGCGAGATGAGGCATGAGACGAGAAAGACGCCCGCGACCATCAGCCGCGCCGGCACGAGGGACTGCGCGATCGTCACCGCCGCATCGACCGCGCCGGAGCCCTTCGCGATCGTCGCGAACGCCCCGGCGAGGATGAAGATGAGGCACATGATCATGATGTTCGGCTCGCCCATCCCGCGCGCGTACGTCTCGACCTTCTCGTCGAGCTTCGCCTGGCCGATCAGCAGCGACACGGCCGAAGCGACGAGGAACGCCACCGGCATCGAGACCTTGTACCACGGCATCTCGAAGCCGAGCTGCCCGGCCCAGAGGGAAAGCCCCACGTAGAACGCGGCGAAAACGAGGAACGGAACGAGCGCGAGGCCTCTGGGTTTCATGTCGTGCTTTCTGTCTGCCTTACTTGCGGAGCTTGTCGCGGTGCGAGAAGAAGATGCGCGTCTTGTTCGCGAAGGACTGCGCCTCCGGGTAGTTCGCGGTGGAGGCGAGCTTCTGGAACTCCTCCAGCGCGGCCTTCTGCCGCCGGTCGAGGTTCGCGGGCACCTCGAAGACGACGCGCGCGTCGAGATCGCCCGCCGCGCCGCCGCGCAGCGACGGCACGCCCTTGCCGCGCAGGCGGAAGACCTTGCCGTTCGGCGTCCCCGCCGGAATCTTCAGCTGCGCCTCGCCCTCCGGCGTCGGCACGGCAATCGTGCCGCCCAGCGCCGCCGTCACGGGCGAGACGGGCACGTCCACGAAAAGATGCTGGCCCTCGCGCTCGAAGATGTCGCTGTCGCGCACGCCGATGAGAACGTAGAGATCGCCGGGACGCCCGCCGCGCAGGCCGCCCGCCCCCTTGCCCGCGAGCCGCAGCCGCGAGCCGCTGTCGACGCCCGCCGGAATCTTCAGCGCGATGTGCTGAGGTTGCGTGACGCGCCCCGAACCCCGGCACCGACGACACGGCTTCTCGATGACCGTTCCCTCGCCGCCGCACGTCGGACACGTCTGCTGGATGCGCAGGAAGCCGCCGCCGCCCATGACGACGCCGTGGCCGCCGCACGTCTTGCACGTCACGCGCCGCGCACCGTCGGCCGCGCCCGTGCCGTGGCAGTCGGGACACTGCGCCGGAAGGTCGAGGTCAAGCGTCCGCTCGCTGCCGAACAGAGCCTCGTCAAAGTCGATGTCGAGGCGGAAGGTCATGTCGTCGCCGTCCTGCGGCCCGTTCGGGTCGGCACGGTAGGCGCGCCCGCCCCCGCCGCCGCCGAAGAGATCCTCAAAGCCGCCGAAACCGCCGCGCGCGCTCCGCGCGCCGCCGCGACCGCCGAAGATGTCGCCGAACATGGAGAAGATGTCATCCATGTTCATGCCGCCCGCGCCAAAACCGCCAGCCCCGCCCGCGCCATTCGCGAACGCCTGATGCCCGAACTGGTCGTAGCGCTGGCGCTTCTCGGCGTCATGCAGCACGTCGTACGCCTCGGCCGCCTCCTTGAACTTCTCCTCGGCCGCCTTGTCGCCCGGATTGCGATCCGGGTGGTACTTCATCGCGAGCTTGCGGTAGGCGGACTTGATCTCGTCCGCCGTCGCCGTCTTGGACACGCCCAAGACCTCGTAGTAGTCTCTCTTTTCTGATGCCATACCGTTAAGCTAAAAGGGAAAAAGGATGAAGGATGAAGGATGAAGTGCGGTGCTGCACACCTTCTTCTTGCGTCGAAGCCATCAACCGCCGACCTCCATGCTTCTTCCTTCTTCCTTCTTCCTTCTTACTTCTTACTTCTTACTTTTTACCCGACGACACGACGACCTGCGCGGCGCGCAGCACCTTGTCCTTCAGCATCCAGCCCTTCTTCGACTCGATCGAGACCTTGCCCTCGGGAATCTCCGCGTGCGGCAGATGGGCGATCGCATCCATCCGTTCCGTGTCGAGATCGAGCCCGACGGAATCGAACGGCTCCGCGCCATGATCCTTCAACGACTTCAGGAGCGTGTCGTGCACCATCTGCACGCCCTTCACGAAGGGGTCGTCGGCCTTGTCCTTCGCGTTCGCGAGCGCGAGCTGGAGGTTGTCGACCGCCGGCAGGACGTCCTTCAGGATGTCGGCCTCGGCGTAGCGGTACGTGTCCTCACGATCACGCGCCGCGCGCTTCTTGTAGTTGTCGAAGTCGGCGAGCGTCAGAGCGTAGAGCGTCTTCCAGTCGGGCTCCTTCGGCGTTTCGGCCTTGGGCGGCTCGGCAGCAGACGGCTCGGCTTTCGGCTCGGTTTCGGGTTCGGCGGGCGAGGCGGACGCGGACGCAGAAGACGCGCAGGACGGTTCGCCGTCTTCAGTTTTCTTTTCAGAGGGCTTCGCCGTCTCGGCTGTTTCGCCCGAAGTCTCCGCTGTCGTTTCAGCCTTCTGGGCCTCAGCGGCTTTCGCCGCCTCGGCCGTTTCCTCTTTCTTCTCTTCGCTCATCGTCCGATTTCCTCCGTGTCACCGTGGCTCCGTGTGAGAAAAGCCGCGTGCGAAACCGCCTTACGCCTTAATCTGCCCGGCCTTCGCGAGCATCTTCGCCTCGACGGACTGGATCTCGGCAAAGCCCTGCGAGCTGTGCGGATTCAGGCCGTTCGACGCCTCCATCGAGCTGTCGGCCTCGTTGTAAATCGTCGCCTTGAGGCCCTTGAGGCTCTCGAAGAAGATGTTGCCCTTGTAGAGGCCGAGCGTGACTTCGGCCGTCGCCTTGTCGGCCCAGACCTGAATCGCCGCGCGCGCCGCCTGGGTCGCCGGATCGAACCAGCGGCCGTCGTAGATCTGGTCGCTGACGAGCTTCGAGAGCTGCTGGAAGAGGAGCGTCGAGCGACGGTCCATGATGCCCTCGTAGATGTACTTGAGGCCCCAGCTCAGCACCTCCATGCCCGGCGCCTCGTAGACGCCACGGCTCTTCGTGCCGATGATGCGGTTCTCCAGCGCGTGCTTCATGCCGATGCCGTTGCGGCCGCCGACCTTGTTCATCTCCAGCATGACCTCATACGGCGTCATCTTCTGGCCGTTCACCGCGACGCAGCGGCCCTTCTCGAACTTCAGCGTGACCTTCTCGACCTTGTTCGGGGCCTTGTCGGGCCACACGCCCATCGTGGGCTTCACGATGCGCATCGACGTCTCCATCGACTCCAGGTCCTCCGCCTCGTGCGAGAGGCCCGCGAGGTTCGCGTCGGTCGAGTACTTCTTCTTCGTGCCGACGAACGCCGTGATGCCGCGTTCGGCGAGGAACGCGACCATCTGCGTGCGGCCGGGGAACTTCTTCAGCAGGTCCGCGTCGCGCCACGGGGCGTAGACGCCGAACTTCGGATCCATCACGTTCGTGTAGCGCTCGAAGCGCATCTGGTCGTTGCCGCGCCCCGTCGCACCGTGGACGAGCACCGTGCAGCCGGCCTTCTTCATCGCCGGGAGGAGCTTCTGCACCGTGACGGCGCGGGCGATGCCCGTCGAGTTCCAGTAGCCGCCGTCGTACATCGCCTGGCACTTCACGGTCTCGAAGCAGATGTCGGCCATTTCCTTCGTGACGTCGACGATCGTCGTCTCGACGCCGGTCGGGGCCATCTTCTTCTTGATGTCGTTGATGTCCTTCTCGTCCGGCTGGCCGACGTTGGCCGAGAACGCCTTGACGTTCACGCCCGCGTCCTTCAGCACGCAGCAGATGGTCTTCGAGTCGAGTCCGCCGCTGACGCACACGCCAACGGTCTTGCCCTTGAGGTCTTCGAGTTTCATGTTGGATTCTCCTTCTGTTCGAAAATCAGGCGCGTATTATAGCACGTTCGCCGAACATCGGCAAACGTGCTGCGCAGCAGACGGAACTCTCCGTTGCCTTAGAAGTTCCAGGCCAGCTCGACGCGGCCGAAGAGCGCCGCGTGGTCGGAGCCGTCCTTGAAGTAGTCGCCCTTCCCGAAATATTCGCCCTGGAAGGAAATCTTGCCGCCCTTGAGGAGGTCGGCGCCGAGCAGCTTCGCCGGGCTGACCGTGTACTTGACCTGCGCATACGTGCCGCGGAACGTGCCCGCGTCCTCCTCCTTCACGGCGGTGAACATCGGGCCGGCCTGCACCTTGACGGACGAGAACGAGCCGACGTTGCAGCCGAACGCGAGGTGCGGGTAGACGAGGTTCGTGTAGTCGTACTTGTTGTACATCGGCGCGAGCGATTCGCCGAGACCCGTCTCGCGGTTGAAGACCGCGTGCCAGGCGTGTTCGCCGCGATCGCCGTCCTTGTCGCCGGAGAGGATCCAGCACGCGCCGGTGAACGTCGGCTTGCAGCCGACCTTGGGCGCGTAAGTGAGGCCGCCGTAGGCCTGACCCGCGAAGAGGTCATACGAGCCGGCCTGGCCCGCGAACTCGAACTCGCCGCTCAGCGTCTCGGTGAAGCGCGGCAGCAGGCGCACGCCGACCGTGTGGGTGTCGGCGCGCTCGCCTTCCTTGCGGTACTTCGAGTCGCGGTTGCGGATCTCGCTCTTCGCCACGTAGTAGGCGTCGTAGCCGAAGTCCGCGTTCGCGCGGTCCTGCCAGTAGAGGCCGGCGCCGAACTCGTCCTGCCAGTAGCCCGTCGTGTCATAGGCGTGGGGCTCCTTGCCGTTCTCGTGCTCCTTGCCCAAGGTCGGCATCCAGTCCTTCTTCGCCTGATAGAGGGCGAAGGCGTCGAGCGTCCGCTTCTCGCCCGCGTGCCACGTGAGGCGCACCGCGTCGAAGTAGGCGGATCGCGAGCCGTCGCCGCCCGTGCCGTCCGAGAGGATGCGCTTCGCGCCGAAGGCCATGTCCTGACGGCCGATCTTCAGGTCAAGCGCGCCGTCGAAGAGGCGGTTCGCCGTGAAGTAGAGGTTGTCGATGAAGAGGACGTCCGGCCAGCGCTGCTTCGCGGAGTTCGACTCCGGGCGGTTGTAGTAGCGGAACTCGTCCGCGAGGCGCAGGAAGATGCCGCAGTCCGCGTACGCCGCGCGGATCCACGGACGGATCCGGACGCGGGCGTAGTTGGAGTCGCCCGACTCGCCGCGCTTGGCGTTCGGCAGGTTGTCCGTCACGTCGTAGCGCAGGCGCACGTCCGCGCCGGCCTTGACGGAGAGGTTCGTGCCGTCCGCGACGGCCGCCGAAGCGGCCAGCGCGAACAGGGGGACGAGAGACAATCGGTTCATTGTTTCGTTCCTTTTGGTGGTGTTTCAGGTGACGTTAGCGTGCGACGGGGAGGTAGTGGAGCTTCTTCGCGGTCTCGCCGCCGTTCGCGAAGCACCAGTCGAAGTAGGCCTGAAGCGCGGCCTTCTTCTCCGCCGGCGTGTCGTTGCGCGTCAGGATGTAGGTCTTGCCGAGGATCGGCCAGTCGGCGGCGTCCGGCGCGGCGGTCTTGCCGTTGACGGCGAGGTGCGCGACGCTCAGCTTCGACTCCAGCGCGAAGGTGTATTCGGTGTAGCCGATCGCGCCCTTGATGCGCCGCACGTTGTTGCAGACGCCGGGGTTCTTCTGTCCGGCGATGCCGCACGGCCACTTCAGCTGGGTCGCCGCGCCGAAGCGCTCCTTCCACTCGGGCGAAACCGTCGAGAGGTAGGTCGTGAAGATGTGGGTCGTGCCCGAGCCGTCGCCGCGGTGGACGACCGTGATCTTCAGGTTCGGCAGGGCGAGGCCGGGATTGAGCGCCGCGATCTTCGCATCGTTCCAGCGCGTGATCTTGCCGAGGTAGATGTCGGCGAGAGTCGCGCCGTCCAGCGTGAGCGCGCCGCTCGCGACGCCCGGCAGGTTCACGGCCGGGACGACGGCGCCGGAGACCATGTGGAACTGCGCGAGCCCGGCTTCCTTGCAGGCGTCGGCGGTGAGCGGCGCGTCCGTGCCCGCGAAGTCGACCGTGCCCGCCTTGATCTGGCTGATGCCGGCGGACGAGCCGACGGACTGGTAGTTGACCTTCGCGCCGAGGCCGCTCTGCGTGTAGGCGTAGCTCCAGGCCTGATAGAGCGGAGCCGGGAAGCTGCCGCCGGCGCCGTTGAGTTCGAGGCGGTCGGCCGCAAACGCCGCCGAGGCCGCGCAGACCGCGCTCAGCGCGGCAAGAGTTGATTTCGTCTTCGTGTTCATTTTCTTTTCTCCTTTTTTCTTTGTTGCCTCGCCGGAATTGGCAGGCGTTTTCCTTTTTCTTGTCTGTGCCGCGTAGTATGGAATTTCTTTGTTAGGTGCAAATAAGGTCTTCATGAAAATTGCGTTAAATCTGTTTCGATGAGATAATCAAACTCCGATCCGTATGTCGGAGTTTGAGTTTTAACCTAAATGCGGCAGTTGAAGTTCACCCGAATCTTTATAAGCGCACACGGAGGCACGGAGACACGGAGTTTCTTCAAGATATCACACTCCGTGGCGCAACACGCGCTTTCACCCGTTGGGTGAACAGACAGACCACAGACGAGATGTGTTAGTTGCTAAAATCGACTTGAAATCCACGCATCTCTCCGTGTCTCCGTGCCTCCGTGTGAGACATTCGTTTCTCAACTGCTTTTTTAGGTTTAACGAAATCCTCACAAAGACCTTATTTGCACCTAACAAAGAAAACGCATACTGTGCGGCGATGAAAACGAAAGTCGATACCATGTTCAAGTCCGTCTGCTTTGTCGGCGCGGCCTTGGGGCTTGTCCTCGCCGTCGCGCTCGTGTGCGAACTGGGGTTCGCCTCGTCCGGCATCTGGCGCGCGGAGGGCCTCAAGTTCCTCTTCTCGTCGAACTGGGATCCGGGCGCCGGCGCGTTCGGCGCGGCCGGGGCCGTCGTCGGCACGCTCGCGACGACCGCGCTCGCGCTCCTGCTCGCCGTGCCGCTCGCCTTCGCCGCCGCGCTCTTCGTGAACGACGCGCCGCCGTGGGCGGCGAAGCCCCTCGCGCACGCGCTCGACCTGCTTGCGGCGATTCCGAGCGTCATCTACGGCATGTGGGGGCTGTTCGTCCTCTGTCCGCTCCTTCAGGACGCCCTCGCGCGGCTCGGCGTCGAGACGACGGGCTTCGGGCTCCTGCCGGCGGCGCTCGTCCTGACCTTGATGGTGCTGCCCTACATCTCCGCCGTCATGCGCGACGTGCTCGCGCAGGCGCCCGTCGCCCTCGTCGAAGCGGCGCGGGGCATCGGCTGCACGCGCTGGGAGGCCACCTGGCACGTCGTCGTGCGCGCCCAGCGGCGCGGCCTCGTCGGCGGCATCCTCATCGGCCTCGGACGCGCCCTCGGCGAGACGATGGCCGTCCTCTTCGTCTGCGGCGGCGTGACGGAGATCCCGACGGGGCTCTTCGAGGGCTGCACGACGATCGCCGCCACGCTCGCGAACGACTTCGCCGAAGCGGACGGCCTCCACAAGAGCGCGCTCTTCGGGCTCGGCGCGATCCTGCTCGTGCTGGAGTTCGGCATTCAAATCATCACCCAGAGCCTGGTCAAGAACAAGGCCTAAATTCAAAACCGACAACAAACGACAGAAGGAGCTTTCATGACGACACGACCCGCGACGTTCCGAAAGGCGACCGACTGCGCGATGCGCGGCTTCTCCGCGTGCGCGACGGCGCTTGCGCTCGGCCTCATGGCCTGGATCCTCTACGTGCTCGTGCGCGAGGGCGCGCCCGCCCTCTCGTGCGAACTGTTGACGCACGTCTCAAAGCCCTACGGCGAAGCGGACGGCGGCATTGCGAATGCGCTGCTCGGCACGGCGCTCATCACGGGCGGCGCGGCGATTCTCGCGATTCCGCCCGCCCTCGCCGCCGGCATCTACCTCGCCGAGTTCGGGCGCGAGGGGCGTTTCGCGGCATTCGTCCGCTTCACGGTAAACGCGCTGATGGGCGTGCCGAGCGTCATCGTCGGCCTCTTCGTCTACGGCATTCTCGTCGCGACGACCGGCCACTTCTCGGGGTTCGCCGGCTCGGTCGCGCTCGCGATCCTCATGTTCCCGGTCGTCGTGCGCACGGCCGAAGACCAGCTCGCAGGCGTGCCCGACACGCTGCGCGAATCGGGGCTCGCGCTCGGCGCGACGCGCGCGCGCGTCACGCTCGGCCTCGTCTGCCGCGCGGCGAAGGGCGGGCTGCTGACGGGCATTCTGCTCGCCGTCGCGCGCGTCTCGGGCGAGACGGCCCCGCTGCTCTTCACCGCGCTCTACGCCGACGCCTGGCCGACAAACTACTTCTCGGGGCCGACGGCGTCCGCGCCCGTCTTCATCACGAACGCCACGATGGACTCGCCGTTCGAGGCGATGCACCGCGTCGGCTGGGGCGCGGCGCTCGTCGTCGCGGGCGCGATTCTCGCGCTGAACATCATCGTTCGCGCCCTCGCCCAGCGCCGCCGCTGAAGAAAGGTTCTCGGCCTTGCGGCGAGAACCGCAGGACGGCCGCGATAGCCGAAGCCCGCCGCGCCGCCGAAGGAAGGTTCTCGGCCTCGCGGCGAGAACCGCAGGACGGCCGCGATAGCCAAAGCCCGCGCCGACCTGCCCGCCGATTGCCGTCCTGACGCGACGCCGCGAGGCCGTCGCGCCATTCTAACCAAATCTTCACAAACCCCTTATCAGCCCCTAACAAAGAAAGCGCATACTACCCGACGATGAAACCGAACTACAAGATCGTCACGAAGAACCTCAACTTCTTTTACGGCGAACACCAGGCGCTGTTCGACAACGACCTCGCCATCGAGGCGAACAAGATCACCGCCATCATCGGCCCGTCGGGCTGCGGCAAGTCGACCCACCTGCGCATCTACAACCGCATCTACGAGCTCCATCGCGGCCAGCGGGCGGAAGGCGAAGTGCTGCTCGACGGCCAGAACATCCTCGCGCCCGACGTCGACCGCCTCGACCTGCGGCGGCGCATCGGCATGATCTTCCAGAAGCCGACGCCGTTCCCGATGAGCGTCTTCGACAACGTCGCCTACCCGCTCAAGCTTCATTTCAAGATGAACCGCCGCGAAATCGCCCATCGCGTCGAGGAGGCCCTGCGCGGCGCGGCGCTCTGGGACGAAGTCAAGGACAAGCTCGACGAGCCCGGCACGGCCCTCTCGGGCGGACAGCAGCAACGGCTCTGCATCGCCCGCGCCCTCGCCGCCGAGCCGGAAGTCCTGCTCATGGACGAGCCGACGAGCGCGATCGACCCCGTCGGCACGCTGAAGATCGAAGAGCTGATGGCGCGTCTGCGCAACCGCTTCACGATCGTCATCGTCACGCACAACATGCAGCAGGCCTCGCGCATTTCGGACGTCACCGCCTTCTTCTACAAGGGCCGCATCGTCGAGGTCGGCCCGACCAAGGAAATCTTCACTAACCCCAAGAACAAGCAAACGGAAGACTACGTCTCCGGGAGATTCGGCTAACATGACCATGAAAGTACACTTCGAAGAGGCCCTCGCGGCCCTCAAGAACGACCTGCGGGAAAACGCGGAACGCGCCGAGGCCGCCGTCAAGGCGGCTCTCCGCGCCCTGGAGCGCGAGGACGCGGCCCTCGCCGACGCCGTCATCGACGGCGACACGGCCATCGACCTCGCCGAGAACGCCATCGAGGAGAAGTGCCTCGACATTCTCGCGCTCTACCAGCCCGTCGCGACCGACCTCCGGCGCGTCGTCACCATCCTCAAGACGAATGGGCAAATCGAGCGGCTCGGCGACCTCGCGACCAACATCGCCGAGGACGTCATCTACCTGAAGCGCGCCGAGATCGTGCGGCACGAGCTGCCGAAGGCTCCGCACACGCCCGCCTGACGAGCGCGTTGGCGCGCCGCTACAAGGTCGCGACGAAGCGCGCGACGGCGGCGGCCACGCCCGCCTCGTCCATCGCGTCGACGTCGCCAAGCCCACCGAGAAACAGCGTGAACGACCGCCACGAGGCGTCAAGCCACGCGGTGATTTCGGCTTCGCACGTCTTGTCGGGATCGTAGCGCACGAGCAGGTTCCCCGTCACGAGGCAAAGTTCGGCATCCGTCACGCCCGGACGCTTCAGGACGCAGTCGCGGAAGATCCCCGCGAACTTCGCCGCAAGTTCGGGATACTGGCGTACGCCGCCGATCGCGACGCGGACGCGCCCCGGCAGCGAATGCACGATGCGGATGCCGCCGACGCATTTCAGATAGGCCTGAATGAACGGATTCATCATCGTTCAGTCTCCCGTGCGCGAAAGGGAGCGATGCAGCCACCAGAGCACCGCGAGCGGCGAGAACTTCGGGCCGCCGCGCCCCGTGATGCCGCGCACGAACGTGACGATCAGCAGCACCGTCATCAGCGCGGGGATGTCAAGGACGCCGCCCGAACGGCGCAGCACCGCCTGGTTGAGCGCATAGTGAATGGCGTTCAGCTCGCCGCCCACAAGCGAGCGGTGGCTGCGGAACGCCGTCTCGAAGTCGAAGCCGTGCGTCGCGGCGGCCACCACGAGCGACGGCGTGAGCTTCGCCGCGTCATAGCGAACGAGCGTCGTGCCGAGGGTCGGGTTCACCGAGACCGCCGAAATGCCGTCGAGCCGCTTCAGGCTCGCGGCGAACTCCGCCATCGCCCGCGCCCGCTGCGCGAGAGACGGAATCCTCAGCCTCAGCCGACCGGGCAGCGCATGCACGACCTCCAGCACGCCCGTGAACGAGACGATTTGCTTTACTGCGTTTTTCATCATGTCAGATAGTTTATCATGCTGTACTTTGCCGCGTCAAGGACGAACCGCCCCTTCTGCGGCTTCAGGTCTCGCGGAACCGTCCTGCCGGACGAGCGCGGCGGCGAAAGCCCCGTCGTGTCCCGTCTCGAACGGCACGGACTCCGACGTCTCACGCAACGTGAAGTCGGGGTGGCGCGCGAGGAACGCCTCGACCTGTTCGCCGTTTTCCTCCGGCTCGTTCGAGCACGTCGAATAGACGAGCGTGCCGCCCAGCGCGACATGCGCCGCCGCCGCGTCGAGGATCTCCGCCTGAAGACTCACGAGCTCGGCGAGCTTCGCCTCGCTCCAGTTCCACCGCGCATCGGGCCGCCGCCGGAAGACCCCCGTGTTGGAGCACGGCGCATCGACGAGAACCTTGGGGAAATGATCGAATGGTCGAATCGTCGAATAATCGAATGTCTGAGAATTGAGCCGCTTGTCCCTCACGTCACGCAAGTCCCCAACGACTTTCACGTCCGCGAGCTTCAGCCGCCGCAGGTTCTCCTCCAGCCGCGCGCGGCGGCGCGGGTTGATCTCGCACGCCGTCACGTCCGCCCCGCGCCACGCGAGCTGGACGGTCTTGCCGCCCGGCGCCGCGCAGGCGTCGAGGATGCGTTCGCCCGGCTGCGGATCGAGCAGCGCGACCGCGAGGTGCGTGCCCGGATCCTGCACGATGAAGTCGCCCGTCGCAAAGCCGGGCACGTCGGACACCTTCTGTCCGCGTTCGAGCTGCGTGAACGTGCCGTCCTTGCGCGCAAGGTAGGTGACGGCCGGCGCGTTGTGCCACGCGGCGAGCCGTTCGGCGTTCGCCGCGCCGAACCGCGCCGTCCAGCGGCGCACGAGCGCCGTGGGGAACGTCTCCAGCTCCGTGCCGAGCGAGACGGATGCGCGCTGGCGGATGAGATTGCGCAGAACGCCGTTGACGACGCGCGCAATGGACGGGTTCTCGCACGCCTTCGCCGCGCTGACCGTCTCGTTGACCGCCGCGAAGTCGGGCACGTCGTCCATGTAGAGAACCTGCGCCGCGCCGACGTAGAGCAGGGCCTCCAGCTCGCCCTTCGGCCACTGCTTCACGAACGCGCCGAGGATGTGCCGCAGGGGGCGCAGCCGCCGGATCACCGTGTAGACGAGATCCTGCACGAACGCGCGATCCGGCCCATCGGGCAGGAGGTTCGCGGGGAACTCCTTCGTGAGCAGCCAGCGGGCGACGACGAACGCCGCCGTGCGACGCGCGTTCGTCACTCCGCCCCCAGTGCGAGGCCGACCTTCGCGAGATCCTTCGCGTCGAGCGCGTAGACGGGATCGATCTCGATCGGCACGTCCTTCGGAACCGTCATGCCGATCTCGGCGAACCACTTTGTCCACTTCGCCCGCAGGTCGGCCTGGCACGTCGCGGGCGAGTCATTGCCCTCGGCGTTCTTGACCGGCGAGAACTCCTCCTTTTGGTCGAACGCGAGAAACGCCGCGCGCTTCGCCTTCGGCAGGATGTCGAAGATGAACTTCTCGAACTTGTAGCCGTTAGGCTCCTTCGGCTGGACGACCTTGCCCTTCTCGACGAACGGAATCTTCTTGAACGCGAGGTGGAGCGGCATCGCCTTCGCGGCCTCGCGGGCGAGGAACGCGCGGTCGAAGACATGGATCGCTGGCGAGCCGTAGAGGAAGTAGAGCTTGCCGTCCTTCTCGCGCAGGCACTGCTCCTTCGTCATCTCGGTGTACTCGACCATGCGGAAGGTCTTGCCGAACTGCATCGGGATGCCGACCTTCTCGAACGGGTCGCGCTTCGCGCAGAGCTTGAGCGAATACTCCGACTTCTGGAGCACGTGGTAGCCGATGAACGCCGGGTCGGCGATCTCGACGAGCGGGTTGTCGACCTGGAAGAAGAAGACGGACTTGATGCCGCGCGCGCGCATGTCGTCCAGCGCGCCCGAGCGACGGAGCGCCGCGAGCAGGCCACCGTGCCCGTCCGGGCTCATGAAGATGTGTCCGGGACGGTCGAGGATGATCTTGCCGTCCTTCGTCATGCCGGGCCACATGCCCTGCGTGAAGAAGAAGACGTTCTTCGGGTCGAGACCGAAAAAGTCGTTCTCCTCAAAGCACCGCTGCGTCGCCGCGTTGTTCGCCTCGCTCGTCATCACGTAGAACGGGATCGTCGCGCCGTAGCGGATCGACCGCGCGAGAATCTTGCGCGCGTGGAAGTAGAAGAGCGGCGCGCCGGTGATCGGGCCGATCGCGTAGCAGCCCTTCGGGCCGTCGTAGCCGAGACGCGAACCCTGCCCGCCCGCGACGAGGAGCGCCGCGACGCGCCCGGTGCGCAGTTCCTTCTCGCCGGCGGCAATCGCCTTCTTCAGCGCCGCGCCCGACAGCTCGGCGACCTTCGGCGCCAGCCCCGTCGAGGAGTCGAAGCGGTCACCGCCCGTCTCCAGCGCCGCCGCGCACTGCTTCAGGCTCTTCGGCTCGATCGTCGCGATCTGCGCGAGCAGTTCCTTGCGCTCGTTCTTCGCGAGCCTCTTCCAATAGGCGAGCACGTGTTCCTGCCCGCACGACTTCAGCAGCCTCTCGGCCTCGGTGTAGTTCATCGACTGGTCTCCTTGATCATGTTGACATTATACCATAAAGGGACGCCCTCTCGCCTCCAGCACGCCGGACAGGACGACGAACGCCGTGCCGAGCCACTGGAGCGGCGTTGCGGTCTCGCCGAGGAACAGCACGGCCAGCGCGACGGCGACGACCGGCGTGAAGTAGGCACTCACGCCGAGCACGGACATCGGCAGGTACTTCTGCGCAGCGTTCCACGTCCAGAACGGCAGAAGCGTCGAGACGAGGCCGAGCGTCGCCACGAGCAGCCAGGCCTGCACCGTCATCGGCCACGCGAGGTCAAGAAACGGCAGGAAGAGCCCAAGCGCCGCCGCGCCGACCAGCATCGTCAGCAGCGTGAAGAGCGACGAGCCGAGGCGCGCGATCGGCTCGCGTCCGTAGACGGTGTAGACGCCCCACGTCGCCGCCGCCAGGAGGACATAGACATCGCCCGTCGAATAGGCCTCAAGCGCAAAGCCGCGCGCCGTCACGATCTGGATCACGAGCGACGCGCCGACGAGTCCGCAGGCGAGCGAGAGAAGTTCGGATGCCCGTGCGCGGCGCGTCTTGCAGACCGCGACGAGAAAGATCATGATCGGCGTCAGGGCGTCCGCCATCGAGGCGTTCGCCGCGCTCACGCGCGCACAGCCCTGAAAGACGCACCACGCCATGACCGTCGTGCCGATCGGGCCCAGCCAGAGCAGCGTGAACCAGTCGCGGCGCGTCAGGCGCGCGAACTTCGCGCGCTCGTGCGGACGCGCCGCCGCGACCGCCGCCATCGCACCGCCCGCGATCACGAACCGCAGGAACGCGAGGACTTCCGGCGAGACGGCGCACGACCGCGTCAGCGCCGCACCGACGATGAACGTGGACGCGAAGCCGACGATCGACAGCGCCGCGAGAAGAAGCCCGACGAGGAAGCGCGGCATCTTCAGGCGAGAATCCTCTTCGCCGCCGCGAGCGCGCGGCCGCGATGCGAAATCGCGTTCTTCTCGTCCGCCGAAAGCTCGGCGAACGACTTCGCATGGCCGTCCGGCACGAAGAGCGGATCGTAGCCGAACCCGGCCGCGCCCGACGGCCGTTCGGCAATCGTGCCGAAGCACTTGCCCTCGACCGCATGCTCCGTGCCGTCCGGCGCGACGAGCGCGACCGCGCACGTGAAGTTCGCGCGGCGGTCGGCGACGCCCGCGAGGTTCTTCAGCAGCCGCGCATTGTTCGCCGGCGTGTTCGACGGCTCGCCCGCATAGCGCGCGCTGCGGACGCCAGGCGCGCCGCCGAGCGCGGCGACCTCCAGACCCGAATCGTCCGCAAGGCACCAGTCGCCGCGATGCTTCGCAGCAATCGCCCGCACCTTGATGAGGGCGTTGCCGACGAAGTCGGGCGCATTCTCCTCGACGCCCGCCGGATCGTCCGCGAGGATCTCATAGTCTGACAGGATGGCCGCGATCTCGCGGACCTTGTGCGCGTTGTGCGTCGCGACAAACAGCTTCTTCTTCGGATATGTCATTTCCAGAACGCCCAGTCGCCTGTGCGCTTGTAGAGGGTGATGGTAAATTCCTTGATCGGCTGCGGCTCCCAGTCGCGCTTGTACAGGAAGCGGATCTTCGACGGCCCGTCGTAGCCGCGATGGACGCGAATCTGGACTTCGGCCGTGCCGGGCACACCCACGCGCCCGTCGTCCGAAACGCCGGCGGCATGTCTGATCGAAACGTCCACGTCCGCATCGTCGCACGTCGCACGCCACGAGTAGCCCGTCGTCTGGTTCTCTTCGAGGTCGAAGAGGAAGCGGTCGCCGCTGTTGGCGTGCAGCACCTGGTTCTGTTCGGGCACGACCGCGAACCGCCGCTCGATGGCACAGCCCGCCAGCAGCACGACACCCATGAGGAAAAGACTTTTCATTTACGTTCGCTCCAGAAAACGTCCGCCACGCCGGCCGGTGAAGGATCCGTCCGCGTAGGGCACGACGCCGTTGACCATGACGAGCTTCACGCCGCCCGTGAACTGGTGCGGCGCAAGGTACGTCGCCTTCGCGACAAATTCCGCCTCGCTCCAGACGACGAGGTCGGCGAACGCCCCCTTTTCGAGAACGCCGCGCCCCCGGATCTCGAAGCGCCGCGCGGGAACGGACGTCATGCGGGCGACCGTCTCCTCGCGCGAGACGCCAAGCGCGCGGACGCGACGGTAGAATTCCGGCATTGTCGCATACGCGCGCGGATGCGGATGGTCGGCCGCGAGCGGCCCCCACGGCGCGCGCAACGAGGCGTCACTTCCCGGCACGATCCACGGTCGCGCATAAATCTTCGACAGGTTCTCCTCGCTCATGCCGAAGAAGAACGCGCCCGTCTTGCAGCCGTCCTTCTCGAGAATCGAGCAAATGAGCGCGCCAGGGGTCAGGGAAGAGGACGGGGTCGCGGACGAAGGACGAAGGACATCGGACAGCGGCAGGGGGGCGGCGATTCGACCATTCGACCATTCGACCATTCGACCATTCGACCATTCGATTATTTCCCGTACCGTCTTTCCGCTGAAGACCTTGTTCTCTTCCGCCCAGGTGCCGCCGATCATCACCGTCGACCAGTCGCGGCCCTGCGCGTTGATCTCGTCGATGATGCGCGACCGAAGATGCGAATCCTGCAAGCGTTTCATCTCCGCCGGCGCCGCGCCCTCCTGCGCCCAGTCCGGCAGCAGCACGTCGAGGTCTGTCCCCGCCGCGCAGTACGGATAGCGGTCGCTGCCGAGCAGCAGGCCGTCCGACATCGCCCGCTCGATCTTCTCCAGCACGGCGTCGATCTTGTGCCAGTTCCGGCGGCCGCTCGTCTTCAGGTGCGAGATCTCCGCGCGGATGCCCGTCTTCTGCGCGAGCGCAATCACCTCGTCAATCGATTCGAGAATCCGGTCGCCCTCCGAGCGCATGTGCGTCGCGTAGAAGCCGCCGCGCCGCGCGGCCACGCGCGCGAGCGTCTCGACTTCCTCCGGCGTCGCGTATTTTCCCGGCTGGTAGATGAGCCCCGTCGTGAGGCCCCAGCCGCCCTCGTCCAGTGCCTGCGCGAGCAGCCGCTGCATCCGCCCCAACTCGTCCGCCGTCGCCGCGCGCCACGCGTAACCGACGACGGACGACCGCAGGGTGTTGTGCCCGACGAACTGCACCGTGTTGACGGCGGGCTTCGCGGCGTCCAGCACGGCGCGGTACTCGGCGAGAGACCGCCACGTGAGGCGGTCGCCCAGCAGCGCGGCCCAGTCGCTTGACAGCCGCGCTTCGCCGTAGCGTGGCGCGATGGAGCCGCCGCACTGGCCGTTGATCTCGGTCGTGATGCCCTGCGTGACTTTTGACGGCGCGTCCGGCTCCAGCACGAGGTAGGCGTCCGAATGCGTGTGCGCGTCGATGAAGCCCGGCGAGACGATCAGCCCCGTCGCGTCAATCGTCTCGACGTCCGCGCACGCGCGCACCGCCGCGCCCTGCGGCACGACATCGGCGAGGCGGTCGCCGTCAATCCACACGTCGCCGACGAACGCGGGCTTCCCCGTGCCGTCGATGATCGTTCCGTTGGCAATTCGCGTCATGGCTGTCGAACGGTCCTATCCGCGTTCGTCCGGCTTCAGGAACCGCTTCATGAGCAGGCCGACGAGGGCGGCGAGACCCGCCGCCAAGGCGAACGCCGACGTCCAGACGTGCGTGCCCGCCGATGTCGCGGACTTCTTCAGCACCGCGTCGAAGAGCGCATTTGACGCGAAGACGCCCGCACCCGCCGTCAGGAGGTTGACGAGCCCCTGCGCCTGGTTGCGCAACTCCTTCGGGGCCAGTTCGTCGACGTACATCTGGCTGCCGACGATGAGCAGACCGAAGATCAGGCCGTGGATGAGGATGCCGCCGAAGTCGAGCGCGTGCCAGCCGAAAGCCGCCGCCGCGCCGAAGCAGGCGTAGCGGAACGTCAGCGCGCCCAGCGCAAGCGCCATCGCGTTGCGGTAGCCGAACCTGCGCACGATCACGGGCACGAGCAGCATGAAGCCGATCTCGCCGACCTGTCCGAGATTCTGCGTGACCGTCAGGTAGCTAAAGCCCGATTCCTTCAGGTAGACCGGATTGTAGACGACGTACCACTGGAACGGGATCATCGCACAGAAAATGAGAATCGCGAACGCGGCGAACGCCGGATTCCTGAACAGGACAAGCGCCCGCAGACCCAGCGCGTCCGCAAGGGACATCTTCGTGCCGCGCGCGCTCGGCGGCGTCGGCGGCAGGGCGAACGCGAGCAGCGCGGCCAGCGCGGCCGTTCCCGCTCCCGCCATGAAGATCCACGGCGTCGCGTCGAAGTTCGCGAGGCCGAAGCACCGCGCGCCGAGATACGAGAAGACGCCGCTCGTCACCCAGCCCACCGTGCCGAACACGCGGATCTTCGCGAAGTCGCCCGGCGCGGCGTTCGCCATCGTGATCGTCGCCGTCAGCGCCCACGTCGGCATGCAGAAGCACATGACCGCGAGCAGGAGGACGAACAGCAGCGCGGGACTCGTCACGAAGAACGCCGCCGCCAGCAGCGCGGCGCATGCGGCGTTGCAGAACGCCAGCACGCGCTCGGCGTTGAAGAAGCGATCCGCGAACATCCCGAAGAGCGGCGACATGAACGTGCCGAAGCCCATAATCATGCCGCACCAGAGCGTCCATTCGACGCCTCCCTCCAGCGACTGCACGTACGGGAACATCGGCACGAACCAGACCGGCAGCATCATGAACTGCAGGAACATCATCGCCGAGAGCTTCGCCCGCTTCAGCATCGCCGCGCCTCCTACGAAATCACTTGCCGCAGATGTCCCTGAAGTAGGGCCGAACCGCCGGCAGCCAGATCTCGCGGTAGCCCGCCGTGTTCGGATGCAGACGGTCGGGCATGATCCATTCCGTGTCGCCCTTCGCGTCGAGGAACTTCGCGTTGAAGTCGACCCAGATCACCTTCTCGCCGTCGGCATAGCCCTTGACGATCGCGTTCACTTCCTCGTTCTTCACGCGATTCTTGTCGGTGGCGGACGCCCCGCGCGGGAAGATCGGGAGGAGGAGCGTCTTCGCCTGCGGCTGCTTCTCGGCGATGAGCGCCAGAATCTTCTTGATGCCGGCTGCGACATCCGGCGCGCGGTCGTTGCAGTTGTTCGTGCCGATCATCAGCATGACGAATTTCGCCTTGTAGCCGTCCAGCTCGCCGTTGCGTCCGCGCCAAAGCAGGTTCTCCGTGCGGTCGCCCGAATAGCCGAGGTTCAACAGCGTGTAGGTCTTGCGCAGTTCGGCCTCCAGTTCAGGAACCTTGCGCTCCCAGTTGTGCGTGATCGAGTCGCCGAAGAAGACAAGGTCGACTTCTCCCTTGGAATCGGCAATCTGGTTGCGATTCGCCATCAGGCGGTCGAGCCACCAGTCCTCGGCGCCATACCCTTCCGTGCGGATGCGCGAGACCGGATAGGCCGTGATCGGCTCGTCGATGCGCACGTATTCCTTGCGCACGCACGGCGCGTAGCGATTCGCCGGCAGGGGCAGGCGTCCGTCCGACAGCGCGTAGTCGACATAGGGCTTCACCGCCGCCGCCCAGATCTCGTAGCCCGCCGCGTTCGGATGCAGGCGATCCGGGAAAAGCTCCGGCGTGAGAAGGCCTTCGGGCGTCAGGAACTGCTCGTTGAAGTCGCACCAGAAGACGTGCTGGCCGTCCGCAAACTTCTTGATCTCCTTGTTGACCGCCTCGTTGCGGTGGCGATAGGAATCGTTCGGATCGCGTCCGCGCGGAAAGATCGCCGTCAGGACGACCGTCGCCGTCGGCTGCTTCGCGCGGATCGTCCGCAGGATCTCGCGGATGCCGAGGATCGTGTCGGCCGGCGGCTCCTTCGCGAACGGGAAATGGCCGGAGTTGTTCGTGCCGATCATGAGGAGGATGCACTTCGCCTCGTAGCCGTCCAGCTCGCTGCCCTCGTTGAGCCGCCAGAGGACGTGCTCGGTGCGGTCGGCGGAGATGCCGAGGTCGAGCATCTTGCGGTCGCCGTCGCCGAAGTACTTCGCGAGCTGCGCCTTTCCGTTCGTCTCCCAGAAGTGCGTGATCGAGTCGCCGATGAAGACGACTTTCGCGCCGCCGTTCGTGACGACGTTCATCTTCTCGTTGTGCCGCGCCACCTGCCAGGCTTTCGCGTTGCCGCCGTACATGTCGTGCTTCAGGGCGCGAATCTCGCCGAGGGACACGAACGCCGACAGCGTCGCCAGGGTGAACATCAACTGCTTTCTCATCGCATTTTCCTTTCTTTGCTTGATTGACTAAAGGGACTGTCAGTTCTTGAAACTGTGAATCGGCGCGGGGATGCGGCCCGTGCGGGCGATGAACCTGTCGCACGCGAACGGCGAGACGCGCATCACCGGCGCATGGCCGAGAAGGCCGCCGAACTCGACCGTGTCGCCGACCGTCTTGCCCGCGACAGGGATGACGCGCACGGCCGTCGTCTTCTGGTTGACCATGCCGATCGCCGCCTCGTCCGCGATGATGCCCGAAATGGAGCTCGCCGGCGTGTCGCCGGGAATCGCGATCATGTCGAGGCCGACCGAGCAGACGCACGTCATCGCCTCCAGCTTCTCGATCGTGAGCGCGCCCGCGTTCACCGCGTCGATCATGCCCTGGTCTTCCGAAACGGGGATGAACGCGCCGGAGAGGCCGCCGACGTAGGAGCTCGCCATGACGCCGCCCTTCTTCACCTGGTCGTTCAGGAGCGCGAGCGCGGCGGTCGTGCCCGGCGCGCCCGGATGCTCCAGGCCGATCTCCTTCAGGATGTCCGCGACCGAATCGCCGATGGCCGGCGTCGGCGCAAGCGAGAGGTCGATGATGCCGAACGGCACGCCGAGCCGCTTCGACGCCTCCTGCGCGACGAGCTGCCCGACGCGCGTGATCTTGAACGCCGTGCGCTTGATCGTCTCGCACAGCGTCTCGAACGACGCGCCACGGCACGTGTGCTTCAACACGTGATTGACGACGCCCGGCCCCGACACGCCAACGTTGATGACCGCGTCACCTTCCGTCACGCCGTGAAACGCACCGGCCATGAACGGATTGTCGTCCGGCGCGTTGCAGAGCACGACGAGCTTCGCGCAGCCGAGCGAGTCGCGTTCCTTCGTCTTCGCCGCCGTCTCCTTGACGATCTCGCCCATCAGCCGCACGGCGTCCATGTCGAGGCCCGTCTTCGTCGAGCCGACGTTGACGGACGCGCAGATGTGCTCGGTCACGGCCAGCGCCTCGGGAATCGAGCGGATCAGCAACTCGTCCGCCCGCGTCATGCCCTTCGAGACGACCGCCGAATAGCCGCCGATGAAGTTCACGCCAAGCTTCTTCGCCGCGCGGTCGAGCGTCTTCGCGAGCCGCACGAAGTCCTTCGGCTTCTGGCAGCAGGCCGCGCCCACAAGGGCGATCGGCGTGATGGAGATGCGCTTGTTGACGATCGGCACGCCGAACTCGCGGCCGATCTCGTCGCCCGTCTTCACGAGGTCCTTCGCGTAGCGCAGGAGCTTCGCGTACACGTTGTCGCACGTCTTCGCAAGCGAGGCATCCGCGCAGTCGAGCAGCGAAATGCCCATCGTGATCGTCCGAACGTCGAGATTCTCTTCGAGAATCATCTTGTTCGTCTCAAGGACTTCCGAAAGGTTGATCATACTCGTTTAAGGAAGAAGGATGAAGGAAAAAGGAAAAAGTGCGGTTGCTACGGCATTTTTCTCTTCGCTTCTTCCTTCTTCCCTCTTCCTTTTTACTTCTTCCTTTTTACTTCTTCCCTCTTCCTTATACCCTGTGCATCTTCTCGAATATCTCGGACTTCTGGCAGCGGATGTGCAGCCCCAGTTCGAGACCGAGCTTCGAGAGTTCCGCGCCGACCTTGTCGAAGGGCTTCTTGCTCTTCGCGCCGTCGACGATCATCATCATGTTGAAGTAGCCGCCCACGACGGTCTGCGAGATGTCGAGGATGTTGATGTCGTTCTTGGCGAGATAGGCGCTCGTCTTCGCGATGATGCCGACGGTATCCTTGCCGACGACGGTTATGATGACTTTCTTCATGGCTTTTTACCTCCAAAATGCGCTTCGATCTCCTCCAGCGTCTTGCCTTTCGTCTCCGGCAGGAACAGGGCCGCCACGAGGAAATAGACGAGCGCGAAACCGGCGAGCATGAACAGCACGGGCGCGTAGCCCCACTTCTCCACGAGCTGCAGGAAGACGTCCGAGATGAGATAGGCGACCATCATGTTGACGAACAGGCCGACGGCCATGCCGTTCGCGCGGATGCGGTTCGGCATCAGCTCCGAGAGCGCGAGCCACACGACGACGCCCGGCCCGATCGAGAACGCCGCGATGAAGAGGGCGATGCCGACGACCACGAGCCAGCCCGAAACGGACGACGGCGCGAGCCAGCCTTTCGCGAGCGCGAGAAAGACGCAGCCCGCCAGCGCGTCCGCGACGACCATGCCGAGCGTGCCGATGTTCAACAGGAACTTGCGGCCCTTTCGGTCCACCAGCGTGCAGGCGACAGCCGTCGTCGCGAGCATGACCGCCCAGAGCGCGACGTTCGCGTAGTTCGCGACCGCATCGCCGAGGCCGGCGTCCATGAACATCTTGAGGGCGAAATACTGAATCGAGTTGCAGCCCGTCGCCTGGTTGCAGGCGAGAATCGCGAGCGAAAGCGCAAACGGCAGAACGTACTTCTTCTGAAAGAGCGAATCTTTCGGCGCGGCGGCGGGCGAGGGAGACGGCGCACGCGGCGAAGTCGACTTCGCCGCACAGGACACGCCCATTCCGTTCCCCGTTCCCCGTTCCCTCTTTTCTCTTCCCTCTTCCATCCAAACGGGCGATTCGCGGAGGCCGAGCGCGCCGAGAAAGAAGACGAGAGCCGGGACGGCGCTTGTCCAGAAGACGGTCTTCCACGCGGCGGCTTTCGTCGCCGCCGAGACGGACGGATCGTTTGGCCCGCCAAGCGCGTTCACGACGCCGACACCGACGAGCGAGCAGAAGAGAATGCCGATGACGTCCATGAACTGGAAGATTCCCGCGCCCTTGCCGCGATTCGCCGCATCCAGAGATTCGGCGAGGTACATCGGCACGACGACGCCAATGAGGCCGGCGGCCACGCCCTGCAAGATGCGGCCGAGATAGAACCAGCGATACCCCTCGACAAGGCAGATCGGCAGACACGCGAGCGCGGCCAGCGCGGCGGCGATCAGCATGACGGGCTTGCGCCCCAGCCGCTCGGCGAGCCACCCCGCCGCGAGCCCCGCGAACGCCGCGCTCATCACGACCGCGCTCGTCAGGTGCGAGAGCTCCGCCGTCGTGTAGGCTTTCAGGCTCTCAAGGTACGGAATCGCCGGATTGATGATCGTGCCGCCGAAGTCAAACAGCATTCCCCCGCATCCCGCCATGACGAGCAAGAATGCGACCGATTGTTCTGCTTTCTTTTTCATTGTCAGACGACGGCGACGTACGGGTCGCCGCAGAGCGAGCAGATTGCGCCGTCATGCACGGGCGCGCCGCAGTTCGGACACCGCTTCTCGAGGATCTCGCCGCAGAACGCGCAGAACTTGCCGCCGACCGGATCGGCTTTCGCGCGGTCGGGCAAGAGATACGACCGCCCCTCGACCTCGTACGGACGGTTCGACGGGCAGTGCGGATTCGGACAGAACCCGCGCGGCGCGTGTTCCGCCGTCGGCGAAAACGCAAACGACGGCGACAGCGGACGCGCCGACGGCTCGCGCTGCGCCGTCAAGTCGACGCCGAACTTCTGCGCGAGCTTCTTGATGACCTCGTCGTTCAGCTTCGTCCCGTCACCCTGCTCGAACATCGACAGCGCCGACTGCTTGCAGCCGACTTCAAGCGCCACGACGCTCTGCGAAAGCTTCGCGGCGCGTCGTGCCTCCTTGATCTTCAGGCAAATCTCTGGACTGAGTTCCGTCACGGGTGGATATTATGGACTTTATTTTATCAACTGACAAGGGGGCTATTATCAACACTATCAACAGGAATATAAACTTATGAACAAAATTATAAACTTATGAATGTTGATTTGTTGATAATTTATCAATAGGTGCGAGCGATGATTTCGGACGGCAGAAGGTATTCTTCGCCCTTTTTATGCGAAATGCCACGTTTTTCGAGCTCTTGGATGACAAGTCCGTTGATGAGGTTCGCGTTGTCAGCAAACAGCTTCTCCAATTCGGCGCGCCGACGTGCCAGTTCGCCGTGCGGTTCGTTGACAACCAGCACGCTCTCCAGAATCTGCGCCCGACGGGTGCGCCCGGCCTTCTCCGCCGCGTCGCGCGCCTCGCGTAGCACCTCGATCACGTGGTCGCGCGTCTCGCCCTCAAAGCGGTCATCCAGCTCGATGTTGCGATCCAGAAGCGCAATCTTGTTCGAGCCGTCGCCGTCCGCGTTCTTGGCAAGAAGGTCGCCAACCTTGCCAAGCTCGATCAGGGCCTGCTGGAGTTTCTTGCGGAGCGTGTTCACTTCGGACTGCAACGCGGCGTTGTTTGCGCGCAGGGAACCGATCTTGATTTCCTGCTCGGCCTTGCTTTGCTTCAGGAACGAGATGACCTCGTCCTGTTCGGCCTTGTCGGCCGCCAGCGATTCGACGACGGCCTTCTGGACGTCGATTTCTTCCGGCTCTTCTTCGACCAACTCCTCTTCCGGCTCCTCGACGGGCGCACGGTTGAGAAACTCACTGATGTCCATTGACATGTTCTCCTTTCAGCTCGCACCCTTCATAGAGGAAGAGACGGCAGTCAATCGGCCCGTTGAAAAACGGAATCCGCGTACGGTAGTAAAGATTCACGAGATGGGACAGCTCCGGATTGCCCGTGATGAGTCCGCCCATGTAGCCACGGCACTTCTCGTGCATGAACGTGCCGATGCGCTCGTAGACGGGCGCAAGTTCCTTCGGGTCGCCGAGGCGGATGCCGTATTCGGGATTGAAGAAGATGCAGCCCTTCTGTTCGGGAACAGGCGTCTCGGCGAAGTCACACGCCTTGAACGTGATGTAGGGCGCGACACCGGCGGCAATCGCGTTCGAGTGCGCATTCTCAATGGCCTCTGGCGAAATGTCCGTGGCAATGATCGGCGGCAGATCTTTCGTTGTCTCCTTCGACTTCGCCTCCAGAATCATTTCCTTCCACAGCTGCTCCGGCGTGGCCCCGGCGCGTTGGCGCGGCGCGACGTTCGGCGCGGACTCGCCGGGGATGATGCGGTCGTAGCCCTTGATGGACTGAAAAGCGAAGTGCCCCTTCAGCGAACCGGGGGCCTTGTTCATCGCCATCATCGCGGCTTCGATGGCGGGTGTGCCGCTGCCGCACATCGGCGAGAGAAACGGCGTGTTCGGCTTCCAGCCCAAGGCCATGATGCAGGCCGCCGCGAGCGTTTCCTGCAGGGGGGCCGAGCCGGGAATCTTGCGATAGCCACGCTTCGACAGCGGCTCGCCGGACGTGTCGAGATAGATGATGACCTCGTCTTCCTCCCAGTAGACGAAAACCGCCGCGCCGATGTTCTCGCCGCCGGAATCGGGACGCCGCTGGCACTTGTCGCGCATGCGGTCGGCAATCGCGTCCTTCGTGTAGAGGGACGGAATGCGCGTGTCGCGAATCGTGTAGTTGTGGACAATCGACGACACGGAAAAGTAACCGTCCGCATCGAGCAGGTTTTCCCAGTCAATCGAATAGACCGACTGGTAGAGATCCTTGATGTTGCGGCAGGTCGTGCGCAGAAGCGGCACGAGAACGCGGTGCGCCGTCCGCAGCTGCAGGTTCAGGCGCATGACGTCGCGCATCGCGCCGCGCACGACGACCGTGTTCTCCGTCACCTCGATGGGCTTGTAGCCCATGTCGCGAACCTCAATCTCCGTCCAGCACGAGAGTTCCTTTGCGCAGGAGATGATGATCGGATAGTTCTTGTCCGTCCAGATTTTCATTTCGGCTTACCCTTTGACCTTGATGTGACGCGCAATCCTCTCAGCTGATGCGGAGCGGCATCAGGACGTAGAGGAACGGAATCGAGCACTTGATCACCGCCGGCGAATGCCCGTCGGAGAGGTTCATGCTCACCTCATCGTCGTCAATCGACTTCAGGCAGTCCATCACGTAGGACGGATTGAACATGATCTCAATCTTCTCGCCCGCGTACTTAATCGGCACTTCGTCCTTCGCCTCGCCGATGTCGGACGCGGCAGACGTCACGGTCAGCTTGCCCTCCGAGAAGATGAGCTTCGTCGAGTGCGCCTCGTCCATCGTCATGACGCTCGCGCGGTCGAGCGCGTCCAGAAGCAGCTGGCGATCGACCTCGATGTGCTCCTTCGTGTCGACGGGAATCACCTGCCGATAGTTCGGGTAGGCGTCGTCCATCAGCTTCGAGTAGATCATCAGGTTGTCGAGCTTGAAGCAGATCTGCGACTTCTGAACCATCATCGAGAGTTCCGTGTCGCCGTTCAGCGAACGCTGAAGTTCGCCCACGGCCTTGGACGGCAGAACGATGTCCTTCTCGGCGTCCTTCGGAAACTCGATTTCCTGCTCGACGAGCGCGAGGCGGCGGCCGTCCGTCGCGACCATCGTGAGCTTCGCGTCCTTGAAGCTCAGGAGAACGCCCTTCAGCGTCCGCCGCGTGTCGTCCTGGCTCGCCGCGTAGGAGACCTTGCGTAGCATGTCGCGGAACGTCGCCTGCTGAATCGTGTAGCCAAACGCCTCCTCGTCCTGCGGCAGCTTCGGAAACTCCGACTCGGGCAGTCCGGCGAATTTGAACTTCGCGTTGCCCGCGCAGATCGTCGCGCGGTCTTTCGCGTCCGTCTCGACTTCGACCTCGCCCTCGGCGACCTTCGAGATCGCGTTGAAGAGCAGCTTCACGGGAATCGTCGTGCTGCCCGCGTCCGCGACTTCGCACGGGCAGACGGCCTTGATCGAGATGTCGAGGTCGGTCGTCGTCATGGTGAGTTCCGTGCCGCGCGCCTCCAGAAGCACATTCTGGAGAATCGGCAACGAACCCTTGCCGGCGACGATGTTCTGGACGGACTTCAGTCCTTCGAGGAACTTGGAGCGGATGATCTTGAACTTCATGTTTTTTCCTTTTATGTGGTAAGCGCGTTGAATTGTATCAAATAATAATAAGTAAAGATAGAGTGTATTAAACTAATAATAGGTTTGTCGATAATGTGGATAACTCGCTGGCAGCCCTTTTTTCATTGGTGTTCAGAGGCTTTTGAACTGTCGACAAGAAAGTGACAGGGTGAAGAGAAAGGTTGACTGTTTTTTTGTCGCTGTTCATGCCTGTTCACATTTCCTCGAATTGTCTTCAGCCTGTCGCCAGTTCGTTGAACGGATGTCAATTGAAGTTGTCCTTGATGGAACAGCCGAATTCGGCGAGGATTTCGTTCAGTTCCGACTTGAGATCGGGTTCGACATCGAGCCGTTTTTCGATGTTTCGGACGCCGTGGAGAATCGTTGCGTGCGTCTTCTCGAATGACTGCGCAATCTCCGGCAGGCTCTTCGTCGTGTACTTGCGCGAGATGTACATGGCCATCTGGCGCGGCGTGACGAGCGACTGCGTTCGCTCGGCGGACAGGATCTGATCAATTGAAACGCTGTATTTCTTCGCGACGGACTGCTGGATCTCCTTGATCGTGAGACTGCGCAGCGATTTCTCCTTTTCGATGTATTCCTTCAGGATGTGCGTCAGGATATCGTTCGTCAGTGGTGTCGTCGATTCGATCTGTCGAAACATGTGGACGCGGTTCAAGGCCCCTTCCATCGCGCGCACGTGGCTCTTGATCGTGTCGGCGATGAATTCCAGCGCGTTGTCGGGGATGCGCGGCACCATCGATTCGGACTTCTTCTTCAGAATCGCGAGACGCGTCTCGTAGTTCGGCGACTCGATTTCCTGCACCATGCCGCCCTCGAAACGCGAGATGAGGCGCGCCTCGATGGACGGCAGGTTCTTCGGCGCGACGTCGGACGTCATGACGATCTGGCTATGCGCCTGCTGAAGGACGTTGAACGTGTTGAAGAACTCTTCCTGGCACTGCTTGCCCTTCTGGAGAAACTGCACGTCGTCGACCATCAGCAAGTCCATCTTGCGGTAGCGCTTGCGGAAGTTTTCGGTAGTGCCGTTCTGCAGCGCGTTGACGTATTCGTGCAGGAACGTTTCGGCCGTCAGGTAGCAGATGTTGAGCGCAGGGTTCTTCTTCTTCAGCTCATTGCCGATCGCCTGCATGAGGTGCGTCTTGCCGAGGCCCGTGCCGCCGTGAATGAACAGCGGATTGTAGCCGCTCTTGCCGGGATTCGCGACGACGCCCTGCGCGGCGGCGAGCGCCCAGCTGTTCGACGAGCCGCGCACGAAGTTGTCGAACGTGTAGTCTTCGTTGAGCGGCATCGTCGAGGCCATCGCCGCTTTTGGATGAGCCTTTGACGGCGCGTCGGCATGCGGTGCAACCGATTCCGTCGGAATGACGATCGGCGGCTTGGCCCTTTCGCTGTGACGGAACTCGATGCCGACCGAGGTGTCTGACAAGATGAGTTCCAAGCACTTCTTCAGCTTGTCCGAATACTTGTCGCGCAGGAAGTCGGCCGTGTAGGCGTTCGTGAGCGTGATGACGAAAAGGCCGTTTTCGCGTGTCACGGAAGTGATGGTTGAGAAATAGCGCTCGGCCTGACTGCGTTCATCGGCAGAAGTGATCGTGGAAAGGTAGATCTGCTTCGCCCTTTCCCACGTCTCTTTCGATGCGATGTCTATTGTGTTGTTCATGCTTCCGTTTCTTTCTTCCAGTCACAGACATGACATAATACCATAATTTTGTGATTTAAGGGGAAAAGAGAAGTAAACTTATGTCTTCAAGTTATTAACATTTGATGTTGATAAAACTTATTACAGAGTGAACGTCAAGAGTATTATGGCCCGTCGGCCCGACAGATCGCGCGAACCGTCCTCTGAGGAATCGCCGCCATCGCCACACGTCAGTCTATCAAACGTAGCAAGACATTCCCCTCGGCGAAATGTGTCTCGGCAAGAGAAAGCCCCGAGGCGATGGGCGATCCTCTCCGTCCTCTCGCGCGACTGTCGGCTCCTCTGGGCCACGGGAAGTTTACACCGTCGCACAGCACTGATCTGAGATTTTACATAATTGAAAAGCCTAAATATCTCTGCGAACTCTGCGGCCCTGCGCGAGACAATTGAGACTTGAAAATGAGATGACGCTGAAATTGAAATAACGTCAACTGTCAGGCATCAGAAACATGGCGTTAGACAGATGGACTACAAATGCGGCTTTTCATTTCTGCACTTCTACACGGCCAACAACTCTTAGATGGCCAACAACTCTCGACTTTCACGTGGCTACTGGTTCATGACTACCACGTTTGATGAGGACAGCGAGGACGGCGACATCGGCTGGGTTCACGCCTGGGATGCGGCTCGCCTGGGCGAGCGTTTCCGGGCGGAACTTCTTCAGTTTCTCGCGGCTCTCGTAGCGGACGGCAAGACACTTGTCATAGTTCAGCCACTTGGGTATCTTGATGGCCTCGTCCTTCTTGGCGCGTTCGGCGGCCTTTTCCTCCTGCTCGATATACGGCGCATAATGACGCATAATCATAACTTCACGGTCTATCCGCGAGAGTGCGTTAAGATTGGCTGGCGTAAAAGTAGGTGTCGAGGTGGTATTGCTATTGCTCACACGGAGGCACGGAGACACGGAGGTTGTTTTTAGCACAGAAGACATATTCTTTTCCATGTCGGACGAATTCCTGTCGTTTATTTTCTTCCCGTGATGAGTTTCCTCTAAATTCTCCGTGCCTCCGTGTCTCCGTGTGAGATTATTTACAGATGAGCCAACGTCATTCCTCGTATCAGCATTTAACTTTTTTAGAATCTCACAATACTCTTCTTCAATCGCCTCAAGTGATTCCTTTGAACGAATGCCGATACGTTTGGCGGCGGCGAGCAGTCGATAACAGGCGTTGTCCTGACGCAGGATCAGCCGACGTTCGGCGCGGCTCGTGAACATTCGGTACGGCTCGTCTGTACCCTTCGTGACAAGATCGTCAATCATCACGCCGATGTAGGCATCTTGACGACTGAGAATCAACGGCTCTTCGCCCTTGACCTTCAACGCCGCGTTGATGCCCGCCATGAGACCCTGTGCCGCCGCTTCCTCATAGCCAGTCGTGCCATTGATCTGTCCGGCGAAGAAAAGACCGGGTATGTTCTTTGATTCAAGTGCATGGGTCAGTTCACGGGCATCAATGCTGTCGTATTCGATGGCGTAGGCATAGACGAGAAATTCGGCGTGTTTGAGTCCGGCAATCGAATGAACCATCTCCTCTTGAACCGATTCAGGCAGTGAACAGCTGAGGCCGTTCGGATAGATAATGGTGCCGTCCTTGTCTTCGGGTTCGAGAATGACGTGATGCTGATGGGCTTCGGCGAAGCGGACGATCTTGTCCTCGATGCTCGGGCAGTAGCGAACGCCTGTTCCGACAATCTTGCCACCGTAGAGAGCCGAAACGGAGAGATGATCACGGATGATTTGGTGAGTTCTGTCGTTCGTGTGTGTCATCCAGCATGGTAACTCCGGCATATTGTTCCACGTGGAACAACAAATAGAGGGACCATTATTCTCACACGGAGCCACGGAGTCGCGGAGAATATCTGTTTTATTGTCTTCGTGTCTCCCATTCTCCGACCTCTCCGTGTTAAGTGTCGCAGACTTGTCCTCAGTCGATGCCAATCCTGTCGTGGTTGGTTGTGGCTCACACGGAGTCACGGAGTCACGGAGATATGAGATGAACTCATCGTCTCCGTGTCTTCCATTCTCCGACCTCTCCGTGTTAAGCGTCGCAGACCCTCTTCCTTCACTCTCAATTCGTGACAATTCGTGATAATTCGTGGTTTTTATCTCACACGGAGGCGCGGAGGCACGGAGATGAATAGGTGAAATATCTGTACGCTCCGTGGCTCCGTCTCTCCGTGTGAGACATTTGAGTTGATTTTGTTCCACGTGGAACAATGGGCGGGGGGTGTCGCCATTTTGTCTCTGACAGACGCTGAAATCGCAACTTGAGGCCTTCAAGCGTGGGGGTGTGCCTGTCTTGAGGCGAATCAGCTTAAAGCCGAGGGCAGAAAGGCTTTCAGAAAGTCGATTGACGGCGGGGCGTCCGTCGCCGCCGCTTTCGCGGCACTGGTCGCCAACCCAGACGCGGCCGCGCAAGGCCGTGCCGCTTGTAATGACGACGGTTCGCGCGGTGAGAGAGCCGTGGCATTCCGTTTGCACGGAATGCACAGGACAGGCACAATCGTCAATACTAATCACTGCGTCTTCGAGAACGGTCAGGTTGGGTTGTGCGGCGATGACGGCTTGCATGCGCGCGGCGTATTCCTTCTTGGCGCACTGGCAGCGCGTTGCCCAGACGGCGGGGCCACGGCTCAGGTTGAGAACCTTCGCCTGAAGGGCGGTGGCGTCCGCGTTCTTGCCCATTTCGCCGCCCAGCGCGTCGAGTTCGCAGACGAGATGACTCTTGGCCAAGCCGCCGATGGACGGGTTGCAGGGCATGCGCGCAATGGCGTCCTTGACGGACGTGACAAGCAGCGTCCGAACGTTCATGCGCGCGGCGGCGAGGGCGGCTTCGGCCCCCGCATGGCCACCGCCCACGACGATCACGTCAAACTGAAATTCTGAAAAGTTCATGGGTGCATTATAGCACACTCTCAACAGATTTGTGAACAGAAAATTTGCAGAAGTTATGCACCACTGAAAGTTCTATTTTTAACTGTTTTTGATGAAAAGTGCGCGATTTTTTCAGAAACTCTTTTTGTCAAGGGAAAAGATGTCAAATCATGTCTACACTTATTGATAAGTTATCAACAATTTTCGTCCAACTTGCGCTTTTTCGCGGAATTATGCTATACTTCTCAACACTTGAAAGTCATCTTCCTATTCATCGACGGTGTCGGCCTGGCCGAACCTTCGTCGGAGAACCCGCTGAACGCGGAGGTCTGTCCGACGCTGTGGCGTTTGATCGAACGCCACGCGAAGCCCATCGACGCCTGTCTGGGGGTCGCGGGCGTCCCGCAGTCCGCGACAGGCCAGGCGACGATGTTCACGGGCGTCAACTGCGCGCAGACGATGGGGCGGCACTGCGAGGGCTTTCCGGGGCGCGAGCTGCGCCAGATCGTCGAACGCGACAACCTCTTCCTTGAACTGAAGAAGCGCGGGCGGCGCGTGAAGTTCGCCGACGCCTATCTCGTCAATTCGGCGGATGAGCTGGCGAACCGGCGCTTCAAGTCGGTGACGACCGTGATGGCCCTGACGGCGCCGGAGTCGATCTCGACGGCGGGAGACCTCATGAACGACGACGCGGTACTGCAGGACCTGACGCGCGAGACGATCCAGGACCGCTATCCCGACATCCCGGTCATCCCGCCGCAGCGCGCGGCCGAGCACCTCTTTCGCCTCGCGCGCGCGAACGACCTCACGCTCTACGAGTTCTTCCAGACGGACGTGTCGGGCCACGCGATGGACTATGCGCGCGCGTGCGCGGTGCTGCGCACGTACGACCGGTTTCTCGCCGCGCTCGTCCGCTGCACGGAGGCGGCGGGCCTCACGCTCGTGATGACGGCGGACCACGGGAACATCGAATCCCTCGGCGAACGCGGCCATACGCGCAATCCCGTGCCGTTTGTCGCGTTCGGCCCGAAGGAGAAATTCCTGCGCGCGCGCGTGTCCTCCTTAGCCGACGTGACCCCCGCCTTGCTTGCGGCTTTCGACGCTTTGTGATACAATGTCACTCACGTTGCATTCTACACTTGAACCAACAACACGAAAAAACACACAACTGGAGAACTGACGATGGCCTGTTCCTGTGGCAAGAAGACCTGCGGAGGCAAGAAGGGTTGCACGTGCGACCACACCGAGTTCGCGGCGCCGATGAGCGCGCTGTGGCAAATCTACGACGGCATCGACGCGAAGGCGAACGCCCAGGTCGTCGCGATCGCGTGGGAGCGCGAGGACGGCAAGGTCTTCCGCTATGACCTGCCGATTCCGAAGCGGCTCGACCCGCAGGCGACGAAGTTCGTCTCGTACGTCGTCGAGCGCATCGCGAAGTTCATCGTCTGGTCGGCCGGCGGCTGGAAGCTCTACCTCGCCGGCCCTGACGCGATCGTGAAGCCCGTCGCGAAGGCCTACACGAAGAAGGGGGCGCGCGCGTTCGACTACGACTTCTTCACGTCGATCTACGGGCGTCCCGTCGAGGCCGTCGTCGTGCCGCTCGCGAAGATGCCGGAGTTCAGCGAGAAGCCGGCGGTCGTCAAGACGGTGGCGGACGGCTGCCGCATCGGCTTCGACCTCGGCGCGTCCGACTTCAAGATCTCGGCGCTCAACAAGGGCAAGGTCGTCTTCTCGAAGGAGTTCCCGTGGGACCCGCGCAACAACGCCGACCCGGAGTACCACTACACGATGCTGACGAACGGCCTCAAGGAGGCGGCCGCGTCGCTGCCGCGCGTCGACGCGATCGGCGGCTCGACGGCCGGCACGCTCGTCGGCCAGAAGATGGGCATCGCCTCGCTCTTCCGCGCGATCAAGGAGAAGAACCCGGCGAAGTTCGCCGAGGCGCAGAACCTGTTCTTCCGCATCGAGAAGGACTGGGGCGTGCCGTTCGCGATCTACAACGACGGCGACGTGACGGCGCTCGCCGGCATGATCACGATGAACCGCAAGGGCATCCTCGGCGTCGCGATGGGCTCGTCGGAGGCCGTCGGCTACGTCGACCCGAAGGGCGCGATGACGGGCCGCATCAGCGAGCTCGCGTTCGCGCCGGTCGACTTCAACCCGTGCGCGCCGAAGGACGAGTGGTCGGGCGACGCCGGCGTCGGCGCGATGGCGTTCTCGCAGCAGGCCGTCAACTGGCTCGCCGAGAAGCACGGCTTCAAGTTCCCGAAGGCGATGAAGCTCCCGGAGCGCCTCAAGGTCGTGCAGGCCGCGATGGAGAAGGGCGACGCGAAGGCCCTCAAGGTCTACGTCCAGATCGGCCGCTTCCTCGCGCACGCGATTCCGTGGTACAACGAGTTCTACGACTACGAGAACATGATGATCCTCGGTCGCGTGACCTCGGGCCTCGGCGGCGAGATCATCCTCGAGACGGCGAAGGCGATGCTGAAGGACGTCTATCCCGAGTGGGCCGAGAAGATCGACATCTTCATGCCCGACGAGAATGCGCGCCGCCTCGGCCAGTCCGTCGCCGCCGCGCAGATTCCCGTCATCCGCAAGGGGCGCAAGTAAGGCGAGGCAGGCGGAATGAAAAGGGGCTTCACACTCGTCGAGATGCTCATCGTCGTCGTCGTGCTCGTCACGCTGATGACGATGACGTTCCGCCTGTCCTCCATCGGCAGCAACTCGTCGGCGCGGAACAAGACGATCAACCGGATGCAGCGGCTGGAGAACTGCCTGTCGGGCTATTACGCCGCGTACGGCAGCTATCCGGCCGTCAAGCTCCACGGTTCGCGCAACATCTACCTCGCGGTGAACGACGTCGGCATCCAGGACGAGGACGGCCAGGAGAACAAGGACCTCTGGGGCTGGTACCAGCCGGACGGCAGCCACGGGATCGGCTCCGAACAGGAGTGCAAGGCGTGGGAGCAGGTCAAGGCCGCGTGCAAGTCTCAGCCGCTCGGCTACCGCTTCCCCTTCCCGAACCTGCCGGTCTGGGACCAGTACATCACGGCCGTGTCCGACGCGCTCAAGAAGAACGTGGAGGACAAGACGAACATTTCGGAGACGCGCAAGCACGTCCTGCAGATGGGCTTCTCGAACCTGAAGAACTTCGGTGCGCTCGATTCGAGCGCGACCGACTGGCGCGAAGTCCAGATCTTCCAGTTCGGCCTCATGAGCTATCTCCTGCCGCGCTACATGGTCGGCATGAACGGCGAGAGCACGCTGTTCGCCGACAACTACCGGCAGTGGACGGCGAACAACGTCACGGCCTATGATCCGTTCACGGACGAGGAGAGGAACTGGGCGACCGTCTACGAGTGGGCGCAGGAAGTGACGAAGGAGAATCCCGACCGCGAGAAGCTGATGCGCATCGAGAACATGCCGTCGCAGGCCGTGACCGCGCGCTGGATGCCGAACCTGGAGGGAAGCGTGAGCTGCAACTACGACTTCCGCCTCTTCGGCGTCGACATCAAGGGCGACTCGGCCTCGCAGGAGCTGCGGGCCGACAACGACGAGATCGAGGTCTACTCGACGAGCGGTTCGGGCACGGGCGGAACCTACTACGTGCTGGACGGCGTGACCGTGCTGGACGGCTGGGGAAACGAGTTCTACTACTACTCGCCGCCGCCGCACCAGAGCTACACGCTGTGGTCGTCCGGCCCGAACGGGCGCACGTTCCCGCCGTGGATCTCGCGCAAGACGCTGGACAGCTCGGCGAACCGCTGCGTCGGCGCCTGGGTCGTGGATGACATCGTGAAGATGAGCAATTAGGGAAAAGGAAGAAGGAAGAGGGAAAAGGGAAGAGGGAAGAAGGAAGAAGGAAAAAAGAAAGAAGTAAGAAGGAAGAAGGAAAAGGAAAAAGGAAGAAAGTTATGATTTTGTCAATTGTCAGAAAATTCGCGAGAACGGCTGCCCAGCCACAACAAGAAGTTCCCCACCACACTTCTTCCTTCTTCCTTCTTCCTTCTTACTTTTCCCTCACTCCAGCCTTCACCCTTGTCGAGATGCTGGTCGTGATCGGCATCATCGCGGTGCTGACGGGCGCGTCGCTCGCCGGGTACTCGAAGATGACGAAGTCCGCCGAGCGCGCGAAGTGCCAGGAGCTCGTCTCGAACGTCTCGACGGCGCTGACGGCCCTCTACCAGCGCGAGGGCTCCTGGCCGCGTCGCCTCCTCGCGAATGGCGCGTCGGGCGACGGCGAACTCGACGAGAAGGCCTCCCTCCCGCTCGCGAAGGGCGGCTACTTCTCGCTCAGCCACACGGACACGCAGCTGATCGGCGCCGACCGCTTCGGCATCCTCACGCCGTGGGCGGCGGCCGTCGTGAAGAAGCGCGGCACGGGCGCGTCGAAGAGCGATCCCGTCGGCTCGATGACGGTGAAGGACCACATCCTCCACTACGCGCTCGACACGGAAGGGCGCGGCGTCGTCGAGGCGAACGTCGGCGGCGTGTCGGTGAAGATCCGCGCGACGGCGGCCGTGTGGAGCGGCGGAAAGGACGGCGTCATCGACGCCTATCCGAGCCGGCGCGACGACGTGTACAGCTGGACACAGGGACAGACGCAGGACATGCAGTAAAATGAAACGCGGCTTTACCATTGTCGAACTCCTGCTCGTGGTCGGCATCATCGCGATCCTGATGGGGATCGTGACGACGGCGGCCTCGTCGAGCATCACCGCGAGCCGCTCGAACCGGGGCAAGGCGATCTGCGCGATCGTTCAGACGGCGCTCGCGACCTACCGCGAGCAGAAGGGCCGCTGGCCGATCGATCTCGCGGGCAAGACCGGCGGCAACACCGACGTGAAGGACTCGGCAGGCGACGACGACCGCTACATCCTTAACGCGAATGAGGTGCGCACGTGCGTACGCGCGCTGATCGACGAGGTGAAGCGCGGCAATCCGCTCCTTGACGTCTCCGGCCTCTGGGTCTCGGGCACGTCGGACGGCGAACCCGACCTGAACGGCGGTGCGCGCGCCGGGTCGTTCGGCCTCAGCTTCATGGACGCCGTGCGCGGCACGAAGCGGAGCAAGGAGAAGATGCAGACGAGCAAGATGTACTTTGGTTATCCCGACGCCGCGACCGGGCGGTTCGTCCGCCTGCGCATGGTCTACTCGATCCCGACCGACCAAATCACCGTCATGAGGTTTTCGGACTGATGAAGAACGCCTTCACATTGCTGGAACTGCTGGTTGTCATCGGCATCATGGGCTTCCTCGGCACCATCTCCGTCGGCGGCTACCGCGCGATGCAGCGCGGCATGGAGGAGCGCGGCGTCATGCAGAACGTCAACGCCTTCGTCGAGGCCGCCTACGAGCGCGCGCAGATCGACCGCCAGCCGACGGCGATCTACTTCTGGAACGAGACGCTGCGCGCGGCGTCGGACGACGAGACGGAAATCGTCGTCGGCAAGGCCGTCGCCGTGCGTCGGCAGGGGCGGCTTTCGCGCGTGTCGGGCAACCGGCTCATCGACGAGTTCGCCGACCTGAACCTCGTCTACAAGACGAGCGGCGACGACGATTCGAGCGAAGGGGCCGATGCGGCTGACAAGGAGAACACGATGTACCTCTACTGCCTCGACAACATGGGCTCGTCGCAGGTTCAGGTGAAGCGCTCGATCGTCTCGAACAAGGTTCGGAAGGACTCGCTGAACGAGCAGTATATGCAGGGCCTGCCGACGGACAATGCAGGTTCCGGCACGATCGAGGCGTGGGGATTCGAGAAGGTGGGCGATGACGATTCGGTCAACTGGAAGGCCGGTTCGGCCTATGGGTTCGAGTTCGCCGAACTGACGCTGCCGGCAAACTACATCTTCGGTTCGAGCTACAGTTCGAATGTCGATACGCCGGTGCAGGCGGCCGGCACGATGGTCTTCGGCGTCGGCCGCAACAACGGCGACAGCACGACTGGCGCAACCGTGTCCGGCTCGGTCACCGTCTATGCCTTGCGTCCGACGTCGTCCGGTTCGCTTTCGCCCATTCGGGTCAACAAGGCGGATGATCCGGTGAAGAATAGGTAAGAAGGAAGAAGGAAGAAGGAAGAGGGAAAAGGAAAAAGGAAGAAGGAAGATAAAGTAAGGAAGGAGAAAGTTATGATTTTGTCGATTGTCAGAAGATTCGTTCAAACAGTTGTCCATCCACAACAAGAAGTCCCCCACCGCACTTCTTCTGTCCGCACTTCTTCCTTCTTCCTTCTTCCTTCTTCCTTTTCCCGTTCCCTCTCCCCCGCCTTCACCCTCATCGAAGTCAATCTCGCCATGCTGATCATGGCGGGGGGAATCCTCTCGGTCGTCGGGCTCTACGCGCTTGGCTTTCGCGAAAACCGCCAGGGCCGCGAGGACGTCGCGGCGGCGGCCTATGCCGATGCCGTCATCTCGCCGCTCGTGCTGGCGATCTCCTCCACGAACGTGACGTGGAGCAACTTCAAGAAGGAGTTCTACTATCCGAGCGCAAACGGCTGGCGCGACTATCTGGACGGCAACGGCATCGTCTCGACAGATCCGCAGTCGAAGGGCGCCGGCGCCTATTCCCGCGTGCGCGGCTGGCTGGGGAACATCGGCAGCGATCTCGATCTCGCGTTCCCGGACGCGGCGCGTCCGACAAGTCCGAAGATGAGCTGTGCCGTCGTCGTCATGCACGCGGCGAATTCGGCCGTTGCGACAGTCGGCTTCAGGGCCGTCGATTCAAACAACTACAAGACGCTTCTCGGCATGCCGCTCTTCTTCACGGAAGTGCGGTTTCAGGGGGTGAGTGAGTGATGAAGAAAGGTTTTACCATTATCGAGCTCATGGTTGCGAGCCTGTTGCTCGGCATCCTGATGACGATCCTGACGATGGTCTTCAACCAGTCGTCGATCTCGTGGCGCACGGGCATGGCGGGCTTGGTCGACATGGGGAAGATCCGTGCGGGCCTCGCCGAAGTGCGCGAAGAGGCGGACAACGCCTTCGTCAGCAACGACAGGCTCTATCGAATCACGGGGCTTTGGGACAAGAACGGCAACTTGCGCAACCGCGCGTGCGACGCGCCCGGTTCGACTGACGAGACCGAAAACTACCCGGAGTTCCTTCAGGCGCGCTTTGGCAAGAGCGGCTGGTCGAACTACCGGCCCGCGACGTACAACCTGTCCTCGTTTTCGCTTTCGGGCACCGCGCGGTCGGTGCCGACGTACACGGTCAACGTGAAGAGCGCGGGCCCGAACATGAAGTATAACGACTGGGATGACATTTGGAGCTTTCCCGATGACTTCGAATAACAACAGGGGCTTTACGCTGATCGAGCTGCTGGTCGTGGTCGCGATGATCGCGATCCTGATCGGCGCGATGACGACATCCGTCGCGGCGGCGCGCGAACGCGCGAAGATCCAGCGCGCGACGAGCGAGGTGAAGATCCTCTCGCAGGCGATTCTCGCATACGAGAACTACGCGCGCGGCGGCGATTTCAAGCTTGAGGAGAAGAACGACGTCGATGCCGATTCGAGTTCGCTCGGCTTTCTCCTCGGCGCGGCGGCAGTCGATTCCGGCGCCAAGATGCCGGTGCTGCTGATGGCGCAGCTCCGGGACGGCGGAAAGATGCTCGACCCGTGGGGCATGCCGTATCGGGTGCGCATCAAGGAGGGGACCATTCCGTCGGCCTCGCAAGTCCAGCTCAGAACCGGCTACTGCCTGCCGAACTACTATCGGGTGTCGGAGGGTGAGAGGTAGGGAGAAGGAAGAGGGAAAAAGGAAGAGGGAAGAGGGAAAAAGGAAGAAGTGTGGAGGATAACCTTCTTTGTGAGGGATAAGGCAAAAAGTAGGGAAGAGGTGTGGCGAGAAATCTTTTAGTTGAGAAGTCAAAAGCCTTTGCGCTTCAAATCGTGAGGGCGCATCGACATTTGCAGGATAAAGGCGAGCGGGTATTGTCCAAGCAACTTCTTCGAGCCGGAACGTCCATCGGGGCAAACATTGCTGAGGGGCAGTACGCGCAATCTAAAGCCGATTTCTTAACTAAGTATACGATTGCGTTGAAAGAAGCTTCTGAATCAATGTATTGGATTGACCTTCTGCGCGAATCTGATTATCTGTCCGCTTTCGGGCCCTTACAATCTCTCGAACTTGACTGTCAGGAACTCATTAGATTACTTGCGGCTTCGATCAAGAAGCTGAAAGGCATGACAAGAGATGAATAACATCCGCACTTCTTCCTTCCCCCTTCTTCCTTCTTCCTTCACAAGGAAGTTTTCCCTCCACACTTCTTCCTTCTTCCTTCTTCCTTCTTCCCTCACAAAGAAGGTTTCCCACCATACTTTTTCCTTTTTCCTTCTTCCCTCTTCCTTAAACAAAGGCGTTCGGCGTGGCTCCGCCCTCCTCGTCGTCCTTGGCATGGTGGCGTTCATGGTCGTCTCGGCCGTGGCGTTCGCGGCGTGGATGCGCGCGTCGCGCCTGCCGAACTCGTTCCTGCGCCGCTCGTCGGCAAGCCGCCTGCTCGCGAAGGCGGCCGTCGCCGCCGCGATCGACCAGATCGACGCGGCGATCGGCAACAACCCCCATCCGGGCATTGGACAGGAGCCGCCGCGCCCGAACGCGGGGATCACGACGTCCGGCTCGACGGGCACGCAGGACACGCGCACGCGCAACCACTGGCGGGGGCGCGTCTACATCGGCACGAACCAGCTGCACCAGACGAGCGAGACCGTCTCGCCGCTCTGCGTCGAGGCGCTCGCGTACATTCCGCCGCCGCTCGTGAACGAGGCGCGCTACTATTCGCGGCGGTCGGACGCCGCGATCTGGCGTCGGCTCGGCTTCGACTCCGGCCGCTACGCCTTCTGCGCGATCGACGTGTCGGACTACTTCGACGTGAATGCGCTCGCGGCGAACGTCGGGCGCGGTGCCTCGCCCGCGACGCGCGTCTCGCTCGCCTACCTCTGCGAGAACGCGGCGCACACGGACTATGACACGCAGCCGAGCGCGTGGGATACGTTCATGAAGAACTTCCGCGCGACGTCCGCCGCCGAGGCGGAGATCGACGCGGGCGGACAGTCGTCGGGCGGCGGTGCGGCGCCAAGCGCCAATCTCGTGCCGCTCATTTCGGTCGCCGACCTCAACTTGGCGCTCTGGGACCAGAAGCCGGGCGACTTCACGAGCTACTTCTGCCAGTACTTCGGCGGCACGGGCGGCAGCGGCAGTTTCTACGGCGGCGTCACGGCCGACAGCGCGGCGGGCGAGAAGGTCAAGCGCATGACGTTCGTGACGGACGGCTATTTCCCGCCGTCGTCCGAAACTGCGCAGGCGGACGGAGACGACAACCGTGACTTTGACCTCGCCGACGATGCGTACCAGCCGTTCTCGCGCAGCCACCTCAAGACCGCGGGGACGCGGCTGGTGTCCGTCTTGCAGTATGCCGGCACGAAGACCTTTACGCGTCTCGCCAAGGGGTTGAGCCGCATGGGCGTCGCCTTGCTCTGGGACTATCTCGACGTCGACAACGTGCCGCTGTCGCTGGCGATGCCCTCGGTCGAGCGCGTCCCGATGGTCGTCGGCGTGAACCACAAGCTCAACGGCACGATCAAGATTTCCGGGACGGTCACGACGAAGGGCAACCCGGCGGAAGACGCCTATGCGTACAAGAAGGACGAGAAGCCGCCGACGACGGCGGCGCCCGGCTCGCGCACGGTCGCGTTGGTGAAGACGTTCACGCTCGATCTGCCGTCTTTCCGGGCCGGCGTCTTTCCGGGCGTCGTCGAGGCGACGGTCGCCTATCCGTTCCGCCGCGGCATCGACACGGACGGCCCTGGCGACTTCAAGCTCGACGGGCATCTCGCGCTGTTCTTCGCGTCGGGCACGATGGGCCTCCGGGCGTCGAACGCGACCGCCCTGCGGCTGAACGGCGGGCAGGACCTCATCGACGAGACGTCCGTGAAGGATGGTAGTGGCGTGTTCCACTTCAATCTCGGCGAGCAGGGCCTCGTCTTCTCGCAGGTGGCGAAGAAGGAGGATGCCGTCAAGAAGGTGCAGCTGGTCGCGCAGGAGAACGGGGATCTTAACACGCAGCTGAGCAATCCGATGCTGACGGTCGTCTACGTCTGGGAGCAGACGGCGCCGAAGCTCGACCCGAATCTACCGGTCACCACGCCGACGTGGTCGCCCGCCGAGCCGCCGGACGGATCGATCACCGCCGCCGCGTCCGGCTTCGGCGATCTGGGCGAAGTGAAGACGCACTGCAGCATCCCCGCCGTGACGGCCGCAGGCGAGGTTGACACGAACTTTTCGGACGACGCGAAGCTGGCCGCCTACCTGAACGGTTCGCAGGAAACGACCTTCACGCTGCACGCCGCGACGTGGCTGAGGGTTCGGAACGGCGACGGCAAGACGGTCGATCTCGTGCCGGCGCATTTCGCGGACGACGCCGCGTTCAACTCGGTCAACAACAACGAGCTGTCCGGCATCCTGGGCGACACGTGCGGCGCGGACTTCCCGCTGATGCGCTTTGCCGGCGCGAGCTTCAGGTTCTCGCTGGATGCCCTGGGAAGCGTCAATGCGGCCTTCGGCTTTGCGCCGGCCGGCGTGATGTGCGCCGACCCGCGCTGGAACTGGGCGCCGGAGCACTGGTGGCAGACGACGGATGCCGTGACCGAGACGTCGTGGCTGGCGGACTGCCAGGTCGGCGCCCGGGCGGGGTCGGTCGTGCGCGATTCCGACATCTTCATGGCGACGAGCGACGCGGGCTACATGCAGTCGGTCTACGAGCTCGCGATGCTGCCGCGCCTCACCGACAACTTGGCGGCGCACAACGGCAGCGAGCTGTGGGGCGACATGGGGGCTCTTTCGCCGGCGCTGACGGACTGGCCGACCTCGTTCGGGGACACGCGCAACCAGAACCTCATGTGGCGCACGTACTGTCCGTACAAGCGCACGGGCGCCTCGCGCGACAACTTCGAGAACGTGGGCGTGGGCGGCAACACGGGGCGCATCGTCTGCGAGGGCGGCGGCACGAAGATCAACCCGTATTCCGACTCGACGAACGTCGTGATGGCGGCGTTCGCGAACACGCCGACGGACTGGTGGACGGCGGCGGCACAGGCGGAATCGGACGTCGGCGTGGAGCCGAGCGTCCGAAAGAACGCGAGGGACTTCAACAGGAAGTATGCGTTCAGCGCAATGGCGAGTTCGGAGGTCTCGAAGTTCGCGTGGGCCGACCTTCAGCAGATCGCCATGAACTACATTCAGAAGGTTCACGCAAGCAATGACGCGAGCGTCGACTGGGAGGCGTGCTTCGACGACCTCGACTGGGACGGCGAGAACAGCGAGTTCTGCGGCCTCGACACGCTCGCCTTGAATCAGGGCGACCCGAAGCTGTCGGACGTCGACCGGCGGTTCCTCTACGGCTTCTGGCGCGAGTGCTTCGCCGCGCGGCAGCAGCTGTTCCTCGTGTTCGTGCGCGCCGAGCCGCAGATGCTGGGCGGCGGCGCGACGCAGCAGGTCCCGCCGCAGCTCGGCGTGCGCGCGATGGCCCTCGTCTGGCGCGATCCGGCGGCGACCTCCGACGACCGAAACCCGCATCGGACACGAGTGCTGTTCTATCGGCAGTTTGACTGAAAAGGAAAAAGTAAGAAGTAAGAAGGAAGAAGGAAAGTAAGAAGGAAAAAGTAAGGAAGTGAGGAAAGATATGATTTTGCCAATTGTCAGAAGATTCGCTCAAACAGTTGTCCAGCCACAACAAGAAGTTACCCACCACACTTCTTCCTTCTTCCCTCTTCCTTCTTCCTTTCCCTCTTCTTCCTCTCCCTCTCCTCGTCCCTCTTCCTTCTTCCTTCTTCCTTCTTCCTTTTCCTCTCCCCTCTCCCCCGCCTTCACCCTCATCGAACTGCTCGTCGTCATTGCCATCATCGGCATCTTGGCGGGGGTGATTCTCGCGAGCTTCTCGGGCGGGAGCGAGGCGGCGCGGACGGCGCGCTGCCTCACGAACATGAAGAACCTCGCGAGCGCATGCCAGAGCTACGGGGCCGACACGGGGATGTATCCGCTCGCCGGCTCGGTCGAGTACATGCAGATCGACCGCGCGTCACGCGGCGCGCGCGGCATCCGTCCGACGTACCGCGAGCATCCGGGCTGGATCAGCTGGAACTCGGCCGGCGCCTATCGGAACGGCGCGGCGGCGCACGTCGCGAGTTCGGGGTGGATGCTCTCGACCTACGCGACGGACGACGACCAGATGCTCTACTGCCTGACGAACGGCGCGCTGTGGAAGTACGTCGCCGGCAACCGCGAGACGTATGTCTGCCCGGCGCACCGCATCAAGACGGGCGGCGGCACGAAGATCGGCTGGAGCTACCTGATGAACGCCTACTTCGGCTGGGATGCGTCCGAGGGCTCGTCCGCCCAGAGCGCGAGCACGCCGGGCATCGGCTATTCGAGCCTGGCGAACGCCGACAAGATCCTGCTCTTCTCGGAGATTCCGTTCGACGGCGCGGTCGGCTCGTGGCAGCCGGAGGGCGAGGGCGCGGGAAGGGACTGCGACTGCGTGCTGCAGTACGACACGACGGTGACGGCGCGCATGGGCGGAAACGGACGGAACACCGATGGCGCGGGGAGCGAGAACATCGGCTTTAACCACAAGAACGGCAAGCAGACGTGCGCGAACGTCGTCTTTGCGGACGGCCACGTCGAGAAGATCCGCCTGCCGCGCGACGGGCTGAGCGATTCGCAGCTGCGCGAACTGACGGCGTGGCTCTGCAAGGGCGTGGACGTCTCGTTCAACGGCAGCCAGTACCTGAAGAACGACAATTGAGGCGTCGCCGCCGGGCGCAAGGCACTTATATTTCATAAAACATGTTTCATCATTTGTGCCATGCTGGATTATCCCCGGTTTTTGACCCCTAAAATCGACCGCACCCAATAGAATCAGGGGTGCGGTCGTGTTTTTGTG
>CAKTZA010000002.1 GCA_934635045.1 uncultured Kiritimatiellota bacterium
GAGGTCGTCCGAGAACTCCTCAAAGATTTCCGCATGACGTTCTCATCTTTGGAGGAGGGGCTTCGCCAAAGGCTGGATCCGGAGCGGGTGTTCTTGGATGCGGCTGTACCGAAGCAGGGTACGGCGCGGGAAAAGAGGACAAATCGCCACTTTCTGCGTCGTGAAAAGTTGTGTTCAATCGCCCCCAATCGTCTTCACGGCTCTTCGACCGCCGAGTCGACGAACGTCAGGCCATTTGCTGCTGCCAGCAGAAGCCCATAATTGACGATCGGGACGCCTGCCGCGCGGCAGATGTCGATCCGCCGCATGACCTCACGGCGCGTCAGCATGCAGCCGCCGCAATGGACGACGAGCGAGACCTTTCGTCCGTCCGGCTGCTCAAGCGGGAACGTGCCGCCGCTCGAAAAGACGAAATTCAACTTCTTGCCCGTCAGTTTCGCGAGCGCCTTCGGAATCTTCGTCGTCCCAATGTCGTTGCACTGGCGATGGTGGGTGCAACCTTCGGACACCAAGACCGTCGCGCCGTCCGCCAGTTCCCCAATCGCCGCAAGGCCCTCTCGGTAGGCGTCAAGATCGCCCTTCTGCCGCGCAAAGAGAATCGAGAACGACGTGAGCGCAAGACGCGGCCCGCCCGTCGTCCGTGCGGCCCGCACCGTCGCCTCGACAGCCGCGAATGCCTGCGAGTCCGTGATGACGAGCGTACGGCCGTCTGCGGCGGACGGCCTGTCCGTCGTCAGGCAGGCCGCCAGCTCCTCCGGCTGGCAGACCGTACAGGACAGGTGTCGGTCGAGGCAGTCGCGGATGACCTGCACCTGCGGCAGAATGAGCCGTCCTTTCGGCGCGGACTCATCAATCGGGCACACGCAGACGACGCGGTCTCCCGCGCGCACAATACCATCTAGCAAGCCCGGCGTGTCGTCCGTCAGCCGCACGGCCGCGACCTTCTTCTTCAGTCCCTCGACCGACTCGCCGCGCCGGTAGACGAGGACGGTGACCCGCCGCTTTTCACAGGTCGCGCGAAACTCTCGATACCACGGCGATGCCTCGTCGATTTCCGTCCCCCAGACCCAGATGGCGACATCGGTCGTCGCAAGGACATCCAGCGTCTTGCGGACGCGCCTTTCGCCGAGTGCGCCGACGTCATCGAGTCCGGCGGTGTCCGTGACGAGGCACGGCCCAAGCGGCAGAATCTCCATCGCTTTCGAGACGGGATCGGTCGTCGTGCCCGCGACATCGCTCACGATGGCGATTTCCTGCCCCGTGAAGGCGTTGACGAGCGTGGATTTCCCCGCATTCCTCAGTCCGAAGAACGCGAGGTGAATGCGGTTTGCGCGCGGCGTTTCGTTCAGGTCTCCCATGCGTTTACGCGGATGTGCCCTGCCGCGCCGCGAGCGCGTGGTATTCCTGCAAGGTGCGGACGCCCGTGCCGCCGAAGGCGCCGTCCTCGGCGAGGCCCCGCACGGCCGCGCGGAAGCCGTCAAGCGTCGTCGTGAGCGGCACGCCCGCCGCGACCGCGCCGGAGCGGAGGCGCGCGTTGTCCTCGTTCGCCTCGTTCCCGGCCTCGGTCGTGCAGACGACCCACTTCACCTGTCCCGCCTTCAGCAGGTCGAGCGCGTTGGGGCGGCCACGCGAAATGCGGAAGACCGCCTTGGACGGGAGGCCCGCCTCCCAAAGCCGCGTCGACGTGCCGCGCGTCGCGTAGACGCCGTAGCCGAGCCGCACAAGCTCGCGCACGACCTCGACGCCGGCCGCCTTGTCCTCGTCGCGGAGCGAGACGAAGACCTCGCCCCCCTTCGGGAGCGGGCTCCCCGCCGCCATCTGGCTCTTGAAGTAGGCGATCTCGGGATCGTCGTCAATCGCCATCACCTCGCCCGTCGACTTCATCTCCGGCGTGAGCGCGACTTCCGCGCCGGGGAACTTCACGAACGGGAAGACGGCCTCCTTCACCGACGTGTAGGGCGGCACGACCTCCTGCGTGAAGCCGATGTCCGCAAGCTTCTCGCCGACCATGCACCGCGCGGCGATGTCCGCGAGCGGCACGCCAATCGCCTTCGAGACGAACGGCACCGTACGCGAGGCGCGCGGATTGACCTCGATCATCCAGACCTCGTCGTCCTTCACCGCGAGCTGGATGTTCATGAGGCCGACGATGTGGAGGCGCTTCGCGAACTCGTGCGCGTCGCGCTTCACTTCGGCAATGATCTCGGGCGTCAGCGAGCGCGGCGGCGTGACGGCGGCCGCGTCGCCCGAGTGGCAGCCCGCCGCCTCGACGTGCTCCAGGATCGCGCCGACGACTGTCGTCTCGCCGTCCGACACGCAGTCGACGTCCAGCTCGATCGCGTGTTCGAGGAACTTGTCAATCAGGATCGGCTTGCCCTCCGCCGCCGCAACGGCCTCGGACACGTACTTGTCGAGTTCCGCGTCCGTCGAGACGATGGCCATGCCGCGTCCGCCGAGGACGAAGCTCGGCCGCACGAGGACGGGGTAGCCGATCTCCGCCGCGATGCGGTGGGCGTCGGCGACGGAATGCGCGATGCCGCTCGCCGGCTGCTTCACGCCGACTTCCGCCACGAGGTTCTTGAAGAAGTCGCGGTCCTCCGCGCGGTCGATGTCGTCCGGCGACGTGCCGACGATCCGCGCGCCGGCCGCCTTCAGCCGCTGCGCGAGGTTGAGCGGGGTCTGTCCCCCGTACTGCACGATCACGCCGTCGCACCGCTCGCGGTCGTAGATCTCCATCACGTCCTCGAACGTCAGCGGCTCGAAGTAGAGCCGGTCGGACGTATCGTAGTCCGTCGAGACGGTCTCGGGGTTCGAGTTGACCATCACGACCTCGTAGCCGCGCGCCTTCAGCGCAAACGCCGCGTGGCAGCAGCACCAGTCGAACTCGATGCCCTGTCCGATGCGGTTCGGCCCGCCGCCCAGCACCATGATGCGGGGCTTTGAAGAAGTAATCGAATGTTCGAATTTCCGAATCGTCGAATCGTCAGAAAGGCCGTTTTCCATTCGACCATTCGACCATTCGACCATTCGATTATTCCCGTTCTCCCAGCCATAATAGCTGTAATAGTACGGCGTCTTCGCCTTGAACTCGCCGGCGCACGTGTCGACCTCGCCGAACGACGGGCGAATCCCCGCCGCCTGGCGCGCCGCGCGCACCGCCGCCTCGTCGCAGCCCACCGCCGCCGCGATTTCCTTGTCCGAAAAGCCGAAGACCTTGGCCTGGCGAAGGAAGGAAGAAGGAAGAGGGAAAAAGGAAGATGTATGGTTGCTGACGCATTCCTTTTCGTGCTGCCCAGACGAAGAAGACGACGAAAATTCCGCCGAAAATTCCGCACTTCTTCCTTCTTCCTTTTTCCCTTTTCCTTCTTCCCTCTTCCTTTTTCCTTCCTCTTCCATCCATCCCCTGAACGCCTCGATCTCCGCCAGCTCCCGCCTGAACCACGGATCATACGCCGACTCGTCGTGGTACTTGAGCGGGGCTTCCAGCGAGCGCACGGCCTTCAGATACGCCTGTTTGAACGTGCGGCCGATCGCCATCACCTCGCCGACGGCCTTCATCTGCGTGCCGAGGGCCGTCGACGCGCCGGGGAACTTCTCGAACGCGAAACGCGGCACCTTGACGACGACGTAGTCGAGCGTCGGCTCAAAGCTGGCGAGCGTCTCGCCCGTGATGTCGTTCGTGATCTCGTCGAGCGTGTAGCCGACCGCGAGCAGCGCGGCGATCTTCGCGATGGGGAAGCCCGTCGCCTTCGAAGCGAGCGCGGACGACCGGGAGACGCGCGGATTCATCTCGATGATGATGCGCCGCCCCGTCTTCGGGTCGACCGCCCACTGCACGTTCGAGCCGCCCGTCGCGATGCCGATCTTGCGCAGGACGGCGATGGAGTCGTCGCGCATCGCCTGGTACTCGCGGTCGGTGAGCGTCTGGATCGGCGCGACGGTGATCGAGTCGCCCGTGTGCACGCCCATCGGGTCCATGTTCTCGATGGAGCAGACGATGACGGCGTTCCCGGCCTTGTCGGCCATGACCTCCATCTCGAACTCCTTCCAGCCGATGAGCGACTCCTCGATCAGCACCTCCGTGTTGAGCGACGCCTCCAGGCCGCCCGTCACGATGCGCGTGAACTCGTCCGCATCATGCGCGATGCCGCCGCCCGTGCCGCCGAGCGTGAAGCCGGGGCGGATGATGAGCGGCCACGTGCCGATCGCCTCGGCGACCGCCCGCGCCTCGTCCAGCGAGTGGGCGCTGCCCGACTTCGGCAGGTCGAGGCCGAGTTCGCGCATCGCCGCCTTGAAGAGCTGGCGGTCCTCCGCGCGCGCAATCGCGTCCGCCTGCGCGCCGATGAGCTCGACGCGGTAGCGGCGCAGGATGCCCGCCTTGTCGAGCTCCATCGCGAGGTTCAGGGCCGTCTGCCCGCCGAGCGTCGGCAGCACGGCGTCCGGCCGCTCGCGACGGATGATCTCATGGAGCGAATCGACGGTCAGCGGCTCGACGTACGTCCGGTCGGCGCGCTCCGGGTCGGTCATCACCGTCGCCGGATTGGAGTTGACGAGGACGACTTCGTAGCCCTCCTTCTTCAGGGCCTTCACGGCCTGCACGCCCGAATAGTCGAACTCGCAGCCCTGCCCGATGACAATCGGCCCCGCGCCGATGATCAGAATCTTCCGAATGTCAGTACGCTTCATATCAAGGAACTGTTTGCAAACTGCGTGCCAGACGTCCCCTTCCGTCGATTTTCACACGCCGCCGCGAGACTGTTTCACGAGATGTAAATCGTTCGCGGGGCGTCTTACAGAATCTTCCTCTCGCGTCCGTCCTTCAGGCCGGATTGCGGATCACGCAACGAGGTCGCGCTTCAGGAAGACCATCCGCGCCAAGAGGATGATCAGCATGCCGACGAAGTAGAACGCCGCGAGCGACGCCATCGAATAGGACATGTCGCCGTTGAAGGCCTTTGCGATCCACGGCAGAACCGTCGAGGACAGCGAGCCGAAGAGAAACGCGATGCACATCATGATGCCGACGCCCGAAGCGTGGTAGCGCGGATTCACGACGTCGAAGAACGAGGCCATGAAGTTCGAGTCGTAGACGCCGCGGAAGACGCCGAAGCCGAACATCGCGACGCAGCAGAGGATGAACGAGGGCGTCATCGCCATCCAGATGATGAACGGGATCGCGAGCCCAAGGCCGACCATGCCGAGTTCGAGGCGGATGCCCGGCCGTCCCTTCACGAAGCGGTCGCCGAACCGGCTGCCGACCAGGATGCCGAGAACCGCGCCGAGGTAATGCCACAGGACGGCGTGAAGCCCCGCCCACTGCTTCAGGAACGGGCAGTCGCCGATGAACGAGCCCTGCAGGTGCGACGGCATCCAGTTCTTGAACCCGATGTCCACATAGATCATCATCGCCAGGCCCAGCGCGACGCAAAGCGCCGTCGGCTTCGCGAAGACGGCCGCGCACGCCTCGCGGATGCGGGGCTTGGAGGTCGTCTGAGCGTCTTGGGCTGTTGAGGCGGTCGCGGGCTTCGTGTCGCGCAAGAAGAACGCGAGCGCGACGGCCCACGCAAGGCCAAGACCGCCGAAAATCCAGAACGGCATCCGCCAGTGGTCACCGCCCTTGCCGGCGAGGTAGCCCGCGAGCCCGCCGCAGCCGACGATGCCGATGTACAGGCCGAGCTGCAGAATCGACATCGCCGTCGCGCGCGAATCCTTGTGCAGCTGCGAGACGAGGGAACTCGCCGACGGGTAGTAGAACGTCTGGCCCAGGCCGTTCAGGATGCCGTACGTGACGATGAGAACGCCGACCGACGCGACAAAGCCCGAAAGGAAGATGCCGAGGCAGAAGACCGCCACGCCAATCGTCACCATCCACTTGCGGTTGAAGAGGTCGGCCGTCAGCCCCGCAAACGGCACACAGATGCCGTAGGTCATCGCAAAAACCGTGCCGACGACGCCGATCGCCACCTTGTCGATGCCAAGCGAACCGCAAATCGCCGGAACGGACGGCCCGAACAGCTGCCGCGTGCCCTGTTGGAGAAAAAAGGCAACCCACAGCAAGGCGAGCGCCGTCCATTTGTAGTCGATTTTCTTCATGGGCGTATTATATCATATCGAATGGTGCCTGCGTCGGTGACGGACGGACCGATTGTGCGTACGCGGACGGATGACGTGGCGCCGGTGTCCGTCGCGCAGGAGACGACATGGCGCCCTTCCGTCATCTCCAGCGCGAACGGCTCAAGGCCGACTGATTCGCCCTGCGGCCGACCGTCGAGAAACCACCAGAGCCGCGCCGTGCGCGCGAGGCCGACGGCCCGGCAGAGGATCCGCTGCTGCGCCTGTCCGGGCACCAGGCGGAAGACCGTCTCGTCCGCCGGCTGGGCGATTGTCAGCGTCTCCGCCGCTGACGCATGACGGCGGCACCGGATGTCCGGCGTACGCCCGCGCAGGGCGCGTCCCGTCTCGGTCTCCGTGCAGGCCGGCCCCGCTGGAAGCCCCGTCCGCGTGCAGACCGTCCGCGCGACGATGTCGTGCGGCGCGGCGAACCACGGGCCGTCGTTGCGCGGATACAGGGCGCGGGCGATCTGCCAGCACGGCGACGCGCTCGCCCGCAGCCCCACAAGCGACTGGTCACCGAAGCCGCCGGTCTTGTGTCCGCACCAGACTCCGACCACGTACTGCGGATTCCAGGCGACCGTCCAGGCGTCGCGGAACGCTGCGCTTGTGCCGGTCTTCCAGGCGAACCGCGCTGTCTCGACGTCCGCCACATGGCCGAGCGCGGATGCGCTGCGCGCGTCGCCGCCGAGCATGTCCGAGACGAGAAACGCCGCCCCCTCCGAGAAAACGCGGTGCCCGGCGTCCGTCCGCGCGCCCGCCGTCGCCGTCGGCGGCAGGTAGACGCCGCCGCGCGCAAGCGTCGCATAGGCCGCGACAAGCTCCACGAGGCTCACCTCAACGTTGCCGAGCACCATGCCCAGGCCAAAGGACGCATCGCCGGCGGACAGGTGGCGACACCCCAGCGCCCGCAGCGTCGTGCCGAAGTCGGACACGCCGACTTGGCTGATCAGCTGCACGAACGGGAGGTTGAGCGAGAGCACGAGCGCGTCCTGCACCGAGACGAGCCCGCGAAACCGCGCGTCGAAGTTCGACGGACGGTAGTCCGAATAGACCTGCGGGGCGTCCAGCAGCCGCGTCTCGGGCGTCACCAGCCCCCGGTCGAGGGCGAGCGCCGTCAGGAACGGCTTCAGCGTCGAGCCCGCCGGACGTGCCGTCCCGGCCGTGTTCACCTGTCCGCCGTCCCGCGCGAAGTAGTCGCCACTGCACGCGAGCGCCACGACCGCCCCATCGGCGACGCGCAGCACGACGGCGGCGGACGAGTAGCCGCCCGCGCGCGACGTCTCGTCGACCGTCACCTCGCAGAGCCGCTGGACATCGGCGTCGAGCGTCGTCACGACGTCGCCGCCCGCACCGACCGCGTGGCCGTCCCGACGGCGCCGCGCCTGAACCCAGTCGCAGAAGAACGGATGCCGAAACGGGCGCGGCGCGCGGCAGACAACGGGCCGCACCGACTCCGCCGCCATGCGCTGTGCCTCGCTGATGAAGCCCAGCGCACGCATCCGCGCCAGCACATAGGAACGCCGCGCGAGCGCCGCGTCCAGCGCACGATCCGGGCGAAACCGCGACGGCGCCTGCACCATGCCCGCGAGACACGCCGCCTCGCCAAGCCCCAGTTCCTTCGCGCCTTTGCCGAACCACCCCTGCGCCGCCGCCTCGATGCCGACGAAGTTCGAGCCGAACGGCGCGCGGTTCAAATACTGCGAGAGAATCCACAGCTTGTCCTTCCGCCGCTCCATCTTCAGCGCCTTGATCGCCTCGACGCCCTTCCACCACAGGCTCTTCGGATGCGGCGCCAGGAGCCGCACGGTCTGCATGGAGAGCGTCGACGCCCCGGAGACCCGCCGCCCCGTCGTGACGTTCTGGAACGCGGCGCGCAGCACGCTGAACGGACGCACCCCCTTGTGCGTCCAGAACGTGCCGTCTTCGGACGCGACAATCGCCTGCACGATCCAGTCCTGCGGATCGGCGCGGTAGTACGGACGGCAGTCCACGTCGTGCGCATCGAGCGAGACGCGCAACACACGCCCCGCCGCATCGCGCAGCACGACGCCGCCCGCGTAGTCGTCCGCGCCTGCGTCCGTCCAGTCGATCGCGCACCAGCTGACGGCGAAGCCGACGACCGCCAGCACGCCAAGCGCGAGAAGCGTCCGCACCGCGTTGCGACCCACGCGCCGGAATGTCCGTGCGCCGCTCATGGGTTGACGCGCACACGCGCGGGTGCCGTCTGCGCGAAGATTTCGGGCGCGTACATCGCCTCGACGCGGACGCCCGGCAGCGCGAAGTCGCCGGCCGAGACGACGCGCACGGCGTAATAGAACGTCGCCGCGTCCGTTCCGTCGCCTGCCGGGCGCAGGGTCGTCGGACGGGCAAACACGAGCAGACGGTCGTCTCGCGCCTCGTGACGCAGCACCCAGTCCGCGCGCCCGTGGCCGAAGCGCCTGCCGAACGCCGCCGCGATCTCCGCACGTTCCGGCTCGAAGCCGGCCGGCAGAAGATCCTGCACCACGAGGTCGGTGACGTCAAAAGCCCGGTCGGCCGTCAGCGTGATCTCGCCGACCAGCAGGTCGCCGCGCGTCAGGCGTTCCTGCCCGATCGCAACCGGCCGCCCGTCCGTCGTGTAGAATCGCCGCGAGACGTTGATGCGCCGATGGGCGTTCGTCACGCTCTCCGCCGCCGGCAGCGCACGTCGGCGGAACGACACGAACGCTTCGCACGTGCCGTCATTCCGCAACGCGCATGCGTCCCCGCCGTGCAGCCGCCGCACGTGGCCGACGGGAAGCTCCTCACGCGGCCCGTCCGCCGTCGGCGTCCACGAGACGCGCGGACGCCCCTCGCCCAGGCCCCGCACACGGCCGTAGGACGCGAGCGCCCACAGCGCATGGGCGTTCTCGCCGGTCGTTCCCCAGTGGAAGCGCGTGCGGTCGCGCGCGTTCTGCAAGAAGAGGACGAGCCGGCCGAGGCGGCTGTCGTGGGCATCCGCCTCCAACAGCGCGACCAGCGCAAACGCCGCCTCGCGCACATCCCGCGGCGCCAGTGCCGCGTCCGACACGAGCGCCCGCGCGCGCAACGGATCGCCGACGCGGAGGAACGCCCGGGCCAACCGCGCGCGCGCCAGCAGCGTCAGGCGATCCCGCGCGTCGTACAGCGCGAACAGGCGGTCTTTCTCCGGCGTGCCGGTCAAGGCCAGCGTGTGGCAGGCGTAAGCCGCTTGATCGAGGTCACGCGCCTGTGCCCACGTCTTCAGCAGACGACGGACGCGATCCTGCACCGTGCGGTCGACCGGGTAGCCCGTCGCCGCCGCCGCGACCAGGAAATGCGCCGCATACAGGGAGACTTCGCGATCCCACGGCGGACAGTTGCAGTCCGGCCACATCGTGAAGTCGTTCTGCCGCAGCATGGACGCCACGCGGGCGACGCCCGCCGCCACGATGTCCCGCCGCTCGGACGCCTTGCTGGTCTGCGCGGACGGCAGACGCGCCAGGAAATCGTCCGCCACGAGCAGTGGGAACATGCGGGACGTCGTCTGCTCCAGACAACCGTACGGATACTCGGCGAGGAAGTCGAACGCGGAGACGAGTTCGGCCACCGGCGAACCCGAGACGGAAAAGGCGCGCTGCGTCGCCTCTGGCAAGGCGCCGACACCACAGACGTTGGACGACACCCATGTCTCGCCGGGCCGCAGCACGACAACGCCCGCCGACTCCTCCCACGGCACAGCCGGACGCACCGGCAAGTCAATCGCGCGCGTCTGCGTCTCGCCGCAGCCGACGGCGCGAAAGGTCACGCGCCCTTCTCCGACCTGCGCCTTCGCCACGGCCGGCAGGGTCAGGATGCGCGTCTCGCCGTCCGCGAGCCGCGTCCGGCCCTCGGCATCCGCGACGAGCGCGACCGCGCCCTCGGCCGTGACGGCGTAGGAGATGTCCGCGTCGCGTCCGCTGCGGTTGGAGAGCGCCAGCGTCAGGTCGAACCGATCCCCCGGCGCCGCAAAGCGCGGCGCGTCCGGCTGCACCACAAGCTTCGGGCTGACCTTCTGCCGCGTGGCGGCACACCCGGTGGCGCGTTCCGTGTAGACGAGCGCCGTGACGCGCACCTCGCCGACGAATTCGGGCAGCGCGAAACGCACGTGCGCGACGCCGTTCGTCAGCGGCACGTCCAGCCGCCAGAGGCTGAGCGGCTTGAATCGGCGGGACGGCACGGGGCTCACGCGGTTCATGAGGCCCGCAAGGTCGTCGCCGCCCGTCTTCGCGTCGCTCGCCTTGAGCGTCGCGTCGCAGACCGGCAGGAGACGTCCGAACAGGTCGTAGAGCGGATGATTCCCGCCGCGTTCCCGCGCGAAGAACCCGATCAGATCGGGCACCGGCTCGTTCGTCAGGAGGTTGAGCCCCTCGTCGACGACCGTGACGACCGCGCGCGCAGCGGCGGCTTCCGCCCCTTCGGCGGAGACCCGCACGTCCAGTTCACAGCCGCCCGCCGCGACGCTTCGGACGGTGGGCGCGACTTCAACCGGAATCTCGCGTTCGCGCGGACGAATCCGCAGCGACACGAGGCCGTGCGCCCGCGCCGCGAGCGACGGGCGCCCCGGCGCGACCGCCTGCACGACGCTGAGCGCGACGTCGACGTTCGGCGCCCATGCGCCGGCGAGCGGCTCCAGCTCCACGACGCTCGTGAGGTTTGTCAGCTCCAGCGTGCGCGTGGCGAGCGTCTTCTCGCGCATCACCGTCAGCCACGCCGCGCCACAAAACGGCGTCTTGACGGTGAGGCGCGGACGCTCGCCCGCACGATAGAACGGCTTGTCCGCCACAAGCGTCACCGCCGACGGATTCTTCAGCGAGGCCCGCAGCTCGTCGTCGCCGGACGCGGAAATCCAGAACGGCGCACAATGGGAAAGGCCGCGCGCCGCGTCCTCGACGACAAGCTCATAGTCGCCACTGCCGGAGACGGGCAACGCGACCGTGCCCGATCCCTCGTCCCCCACCGTGACGGACAGCTCGGCGACGCGCCGGCGCATACGCGCGGAATCCCAGACGGAAGAGCCGTCCGCGCGCTGCACGAGATTGTACGCGTAGTCGATTTTCCAGAGCGAAGCCGAGAGAGGGCGGGCCTCGCGGCGGGCCGTGCCGTCGGGGCTGACCTGAACGATGCGGAACGTGCGCGCGCCCGACGCCTGCGGAATGACGCGCGGCACGTCCGAGCCGAGGTAGTAGGAATAGCGATGCACGATCCGGCTGTCGCGCGTCACCGCCGGACGTCCCCCCGTCTCGAAGACCGAGCCCTGCACCGTCAGCCGCACGGCGGCCTGTGGCAGGCCCCATTCGTCTTTCATCCCGACGGCAAAGCGCGCCTGGCCCTGCGCGTCCGTGAGCGCACCCTTCAGCCGCGTGTAGTTCGGCTGAAGCCCCCGGCGCGGATCGCCGAAGCGGAAGCCCTTCCAGCCGGACGGCGCAAACGCCGCGTCCGAAAAGGACACGAGGCTTTCCGTCGCCCGAAGCTTCGCGGGCCCGCCGAACAGGTTTTCGGCGCGGACGGCGTAGGCGATGTTCGAGACGCCACACGCCGCGTCCGGCAAGTCCACAAGCGACACGCGGATCTGCGGCGGCACGAACGCCTCGACCGTGACCGTCCGCTCGCCGAGCCGAACCCCGTCGGAGCCCGGCACCGCGACCGAGACCTTCCATTTCCCGGACGGCTGGTCGGTCGGCGCGAAGAAGTCCTCGACCGCCAGCGCGCCGTGGTCGTCGCACACGCGCGTCTGTGTCTGGACAACGGCACCGTCCGGCTTCACGAGCGAGACGACGACGGGGAACGGATTCGGCGCGCCGCCCGCGCCCGTGCGCAGGACGGCGTGCACGAGCATCTTCTCGCCGTGGCGGTAGATGCCGCGATCCGTCCAGACGAACGCCGTGCTGGCATCTGCCGCCATATGCGGTGGGCGTGCGCCGCACGGCAACGTCTCGTCAACCTGCATGGATGCGCGCAACGCCATGAACGCCGAATCCGATCCGTCCGGGGCCGAGACGACGAGCGCGAACGGCGCCTCGCGCGCGTCCCATCCCGTCAGCGTCACTTCGCCGCCCGCATCCGTTTCGCCCTGCGCGAGCAGGAGGCGGTTGGCGGCATAGAGCCGCGCGACAAGCCCCGCACGTGGACGCCCCGTCGTCAGCGACGTCACCCAGATCCGCACGCCCTCGGCATCGCGGCGGACGGAAAGCCCCAGATCCGTCAGGCAGATCAGGCGGTAGTCGGGACGGTTCGCGTCCCCCTCGGGACGGTCGCCGTTCCGCACGGACAGCAGGTAGACGCCGTTCGACACGACGCCCTGCGCGGTGCGCAGACGCAGCAGATGCCGTGCGCGCGCGTTCAGCGGATGCGGCGTCGGCTCCGTCCAGCAAGTCGGCGCGGTTGCGAGTTCCGCCGTTGCCGCGCTGTCGCCGTCAATTTCAGTTCCCCACCACGGCAGGCTCTCCGTGTAGTGGCCCTCCTCGCGTGCCAGCAGCTGGATGACGTTTTCGGGCACGACCGCCCGCACGGCGCAAGCGAGGTTGGTGACGTTGACGACCGTCACGCCGACCGCCTTTTCGCCGACGGGCGGCAGATACCGTCCCGTCGCCGACAGGCTGACCGACGGACTCAGGTCGGGAATCTCAACCGTCCGACGAACCTCCTGCGCCAACCGAACCGCCGCAACCTTGGTGAGGCCATTCGTGCCCTCGGGCTCAAATGGCAGATCCGCCTTGACCGTGACCGTGTAGCGCGTGCGACGCGCGAAGTTCGGACTCTTGAGAATCACCTGCCACGTCGTCGGCTGTCGCCACCGCCTGACAGGCTCGACTTCGGCCGAAAGATCCGCGACCTTCGGCTGAAGCGTGACCGAACGAAGAATTTCGGCGGCGTTCGGACGGTGCGAGAGGCGAAGGACGAGCTGAACGTCTTCGCTGTCGCCATCTTCAACTTCGATGCTTTCGACCCGCGCAAAGCCATTGGTCGCAGCTTGTTGCGTCGGCGGGCGCGGCGAGGTCGAGGCCGCGTGCGACAGCGGCGTCGCTGCCGACGCAGACGACGCCCCCAGCGCGGTTGCCGACGACGGGACGAACGGGTGTTCTTCCGTGCGCAACCGTGACCACAGGACGGCCAGCGTCAGCGAAGACGCGAGGGCGATGAGCGAAATCAGCGCAAAGAGCGCACAAACGACGATTTTTCTTTGTTTTTCGGACAGTCGACGAGTCATGGTGTTTTTTTTCCTTACACCTTCTACTCGTCCCTCCCGCTTTTTTCTGACAGATGTTTCGTCGCCTTTAGGGCGAGTAGCCGAACACAGAACTCAAAATGTGCTATAATGTGCCGCATGAACGCACCGACGACGTCGATTTCCCTGCTCACGACGATCTCCAGCCATGCGGACAGCGTCCGCTGGACGGAGTTCTTCCAGAAATACGAACAGCCGATGCGTTGCTTTCTCCGCGCCCATTACCCGACCGTCGAGGCGGACGACGCCCTTCAGGAAACGCTCGTCGCGCTCATGAAGGCCCTGCCGAACTACCAGTACACGCCAGACGCAAAAGGCCACTTCCGCAACTATCTCCTCGGCATCCTTTCGCACAAGGCCGCCGACCTCCAGCGCACGGGCGCGCGGCTCTCCGCCTTGCGCGCCGGCCTCCGCGCGGAACAGGGAACTGGGCTCCTGATGAAAACAGACGCCTCGACCGCGACGACGATGCGCGCGCCAGAGCCTCCGTCGGACGAGGCAGCCTGGAAAAACGCCGTCTTGGAGGCGGCGGTCGAGCAGCTGCTGGCGGACATCCGCATCCCCCCGACGAAGCGCGAGGTCTTCCGCCATGTCGCGCTTCTGCACGAAAGGCCCGAAGACGTCGCCGCCCGCTTCGGCCTCTCGCGCGCCAACGTCGACACGATCAAGCACCGCCTGCTCGTGCGGCTGACCGAACGGATTCACGCGATGACGGCAGACGTCACCACGCCCTGAGCAGCATCTGCGCGCGCGCATTCCCCTGCCGTGCCGCACGATACAGCCACGTCTCGCCGCGTTCGACATCCGCCTCGACGCCGCGCCCTTCAAGGTAGCATTCGCCGACGAGCGTCTGCGACGGGGCGTGTCCGCGCTCGGCCGCGCGCATCGCCCACCGAAAGCCCTCCGCCGCATCCTTCGCGACACCGAAGCCGTGCATGTAGCAGAAGGCCAGGTCGTTCATCGCGCCGAGATGCCCCTGTCGCGCAGCCTTCGTCCACCAGCGGACGGCCTCCGCGTTGTTCTTCTCGCATCCGTAGCCGCGAAATGCGCACAGGCCCAGCGAAGCCTGCGCGTCGGCGGCTCCGGCCTCGGCCGCCGTGCGGTACCAGCGCGCCGCCGCCGTACGGTTTGTCGCCGTGCCGCGTCCGTAAAAATACGCCTCCGCCACGGCGACCTGTGCGGCGGCTTCGCCCGCCCTTGCGCGCGGCAGCATCCGGGCGAGATACGCCGCCTCGGACTCGTTCGGACGCGGCTCGGTTGCGCGCGCACGGTGTGGCGACGTCTGCGGCGCAACCCCAACCGCTGGTTCTGGCGACCGCCGCAGAAGCGGAATGAGCCCTGCGCCCAGCAGACACAGCAAGCCGAAGAAGAGAATCGCACCGACGACCCACGCACGGTTGCGATGCCGCAGCGCGGCGGCGAAATCGGCGGCAGACGCGAAACGGTCACTCGGCAGCTCGCGCGTTGCCCGCCGGATCACCGGCTGGACGCTGTGCGGCGGACGCCCCTCGTACAGGCTGCGCAGGATCTTGCCAAGCGCAAAGACGTCGCTCTGCATCGACGCCTCGCCTTTGAGAAGCTGTTCGGGCGCGGCGTAGTCGAGCGTCCCGACGCCCACGGGCTTGCCGTCAATCAGCGACACGCCGCCGCGTCCGTGGCGGACAATCGGATCCGTCACGCCCAAGCCGCGCCGCTTGATGAGGCCGAGGTCAATGAGAACCGGCTCTCCATTCGCCCGCCGCAGGATGTTGCCCGGCTTGAGGTCGCGGTGGATGTACCCCGCGTCATGCAGCACCTGAACCGCCTGGGCGACGCGCACCATGAAACCGGGGACTTCGCCACGCGGCAATGGATCCGGCAGCGGCTGGAGATATTCCATCACATAGAACGGACGCCCCTCGTGCTTGCCCGCGTCCAGAAAACGCGGCAGCACACGCAGGGAAAGGACGCGCAGCGCATCCGCCTCCGCCGCGAACCGATCCTTCAGGCCGCGCGTCTCGTCGACCAACAGCTTGAGCGCGCCCTCCTGCCCCGTGCGCACGTGCGTGACGCGGTAGACTTCGGCCGAAAGCCCCGCGCCGAGGTAGGCCTGCACACGCCAGCCCTCGACACGCGTACCCGGCGACAGGCGACTCGGCGGCGCACCCTCCGGCCGCCGCGTCGCCAGCCAGCGCTCGACCGAGGCCTCAAGCATTGCGCGGATGGGCCTTCGCGTATTCGTCGCGGAGGCGTTCAATTGAGACGTGGGTGTAGATCTGGGTGGTCGAGAGCGAGGCGTGGCCCAGCATCTCCTGCACGGAGCGCAGGTCGGCGCCCGCGTCGAGGAGATGCGTCGCGAAGCTGTGGCGCAGCTTGTGCGGCGTCAGGTCCGTCGGCAGTTCCGCCTCCGCGAGATAGCGCTTCATCCGCCGCTCGGCGAACCGCCGCGTCATCGGCTCGAAGGCGTCCGTCTGGAAGACCGCCGCCGCGCCGTCCGTCCGCGCGCCGCACGCCGCCGCCGTCTCGCGCAGGGCCGTCAGCGCGTCGCGGGCGGGGCCACCGAGGATGACGAGGCGATCCTTCGACCCCTTGCCCGTCACGATCAGCGTGCCACGCGCGAAGTCGATCTCGCCCCACGTGACCGGCAGCATCTCGCCGATGCGGCAGCCCGTGGAGTAGAGGGCCTCGAAGAGCGCCTTGTCGCGCCGCGCGGCGTATTCGCCGACCGTGCCGTCGTCGAGGTCGCGGAGCGGCTGCGCGAGGAAGCGCGCGACCTCCGTCGCCGAAAGGACCTTCGGCAGGGCCTTCGCCTTGCGCGGCCCGTGCAGGAGGGCGAACGGGTTGTCGATCAGGACGCCCTCGCGCTGGAGGAAGCGGCAGAACGTGCGCCCGGCCGCGAGCTTCCGCCGCACGGTCGTCGCCGTCGCGCCGGACGCCGAGAAGGCGACGAGAAAGCGGCGCGCGTCGGCGTCTGCAAGCTCGCGCCATGGAAACGGCGGCCGCGCCGCCGCGCCCCACTTCGACGAGACGAGCTGCGCGAGATCCGACGCATAGGCCGAGCAGGTGTTCGCGGATTCGTTCCGCTCGGCCTGCAGGTGGCGGATGAACGCCGCCACCTGCGGATCCTCGCCCGCCCGGCTATTCGGAATCGGCTTTCCCATCGTCGTCGGCCCTCAGGCCGAACTCGGCGGCCTTCGCCGCGTAGTCCGGGATCTGGCTGCGGTAGACGGCCGCGACGCGCTTCAGGGCCTGCAGCTGGCGCGGCGAAAGCGTGTGCCGCCGCGCGTACTGCTCCGTGAGCGACGTGACGAACTCCTTGTCGTCGTAGATGCGCTTGCCGCGCTTGGCCTTCGGACGCCACTCCGTGACCGTCGCGAACAGCGCGAGGATCTTCGGCACGCTCGGGTCGGCCTTCTCGGCGGCCCCGAAGCCGCCGGGCACGAACTCCGCGAGCTTCGCGCGGATGTCGTCGACGTCGTCCAGCGCGCCCGCGTTCTCGCCGACGGCGCGCGCGAGGATCACGAACTGCTTCATCGAGAGGCCGCGCCCGTGCTCGACCTGGTCACGCAGCGACTTGATGAACGGGTTCTTCTCCATGCCGCCGATGCGGTCCATGACCTCGAAGCAGTACGCGACGAGCGCGGGATCGGCCTTCGGCGAGACGCCCGAACCGGCCGCGAGCCCCGCGTTGCGCAGGCGCTCCGCGCAGTCGGCGATCTGGCTCTCGTACAGGATCGCCATGCGCACGAGGAACTCCAGCTGACGCGCGCTCATCGGACGCTCGCCCTTCACGAACTGCTCGCGGCAGCTCGTGAAGAACTTCTCGTCGTTGTACTCGCGCTTGCCGACCTTCTTCGGCTCCTTCCACTCGTGAACCTCGCCCAGCATCGACAGGACGAGCTCGAACTTCGCGCGGTCGGGCGGCGGCACGGGCTTCGGCAGCGACTTCAGGAACTCGCAGTAGAACTCGCTGAGCATCTGGTCCATCGGCTCGCCCTCGGACTCGACCTTGTCGAGCTGTCCCTCCATCCGCGCCGTGAAGCCGACGGAGAAGAGCGCGTCCATGTTCTTCACGAGCCAGTCGCAGACGAGGACACCGCGCTCCAGCGGCACGAGCTTCTTCTTCTCCGTCTTCGCGTACTCGCGCGTCTTCAGCGTCTCGATCGTCTGCGCGTAGGTCGACGGACGCCCGACGCCGTTCTCCTCCAGCGCCTTGATGAGCGAGGCCTCCGAGTAGTGGGCCGGGCCCTTCGTCTTCTTCTCGTCGCAGATCCACCGCAGGGCCTCCAGCGTGCTGCCGACCGCCGCGTTCGGCAGGTACGCGACCTCGTCCGAGTCCTCGTCGTCCTCGCCGTCCTTCGTCTTCTTCTTGAGCGAGAGCTTCATGATCTTCAGGAAGCCCTCGAAGTCGACGGCCGTCGCCGAGGCGGTGAACAGGTAGGTGTGCGCAAGGGCCGGCTTCACGGCCTCGATGGAGAGCGTCTTCACCGTCGTCTTCGCGTCCGCCATCTGGCTCGCGACGAACCGCCGCCAGATGAGGTCGTAGAGCTTCAGCTCCGCCGCCTCCAGCCCCGCCTCGCCCGCGCGCTTCGGCGAAAGCTCGACATCGGTCGGGCGGATCGCCTCGTGCGCGCCCTGCGCCTCGACGCCGCCCTTCGCCTTCGTCGCGTAGAAGTTCGGCTTCTCCGGGTAGAACTCCGGCCCGCACCACTTCTCGATGAACGCCTTCGCCGCCGCGCGCGCCTGGTCCGAGACGTTGACGGAGTCGGTTCGCATGTAGGTGATGCGCCCCTGCTCGTAGAGGGCCTGGGCGAGCTTCATCGTCTTGCCGGGCGAGAAGCCGAGCACGCTCGACGCCGTCTGCTGAAGGGTCGAGGTCGTGAACGGCGGCAGCGCGTGGCGCACCTTCGGCTGGGCCTTCACGTCCGACACCTTCAGCGTCGCGTTCGCGAGGTCGAGGATGAGGCGGTTGGCGACCTCCTTCTCGCGGATGTCCGGCTTCTCGCCGTCCAGCCGCGCGAGCTTCGCGACGAACGACTTCGCGTCGCCGGGCTTGCGGGCCTCGACGCCGAGGAGCTGGTACGTCTCCGGCACGAAGGCGTCGATCTCGCGCTGGCGCTCGACGAGGAGCCGCAGCGCGACGGACTGCACGCGACCGGCCGACAGCGTCCGGTTGTTCGGGCAGTTCACGTTCTTCCACAGGAGCGGCGAGACCTTGTAGCCGACGAGACGGTCGAGGATGCGGCGCGCCTGCTGGGCGTCGACGAGCGGCATGTCGATGTCGCGCGGCGCGGCCACGGCCTTGAGCACGGCCGACTTCGTGATCTCGTTGTACGTGACGCGGCGGAACGGCTTCGCGCCCGCGCCGGGGCCGAGAACCTCCTTCAGATGCCAGGCGATCGCCTCTCCCTCGCGGTCAGGGTCGCTCGCGAGGTAGATCTCGCCCGTGTCCTTCACCGCGCGCTTCAGCTCCGCGACGACCTTCTCCTTCCCCTCCGAGACGACATACGTCGGCACGAACGACCACGACTCGGGCCCCTTCTCGACGATCTTGATCGCGCCGTTCTCCTTCGGCAGGTCGCGAATGTGCCCGACAGACGACTTGACGACGAACTCGTCGCCGAGATATTTCCCGATTGTCTTGGCCTTCGCCGGAGACTCCACTATCAGCAGTTTCTTGTCCATGTCGGTAATTATACCACAAACCACACGTTCATTTCTTGTCCGGCGTCCTTGCCGCAGGCGCATGGCCCTTTTTGTAGAGGCGAACCGACTGGCGGACGATCTCCTGATGATGGCCCATGACCGCCCAGTAGATCGCCGAAAGGAACGGATCCCCCCAGTCGTCAAAGCCCGTCATCTGCTCGATCCGCGCCATTTCGCGCGGCTCCATCCCCAGTTCCTTCCAGGCGCCGCGCCGTTGAACATCCTCGACCTTGGCGCGCCAGAACGTGCGGTAGGCCGATGCGGACGAGTCGAGGTTGAGGCCGATCTTGAGCTCAAAGAGCCAAGCCAGCTCGCGCAGCAGTTCGGGCGAGCGCGGATTGAGCCGCAGCCCCTCGTCCCGCAACAGCCGGATCGCCGCCTCGACCCACCGCCAGCGCGACTCGGCATCGGGCATCATGACGGAAATGTTGTAGGCGAGGTTCCAGGCCGCGTAGCTCCAGACCTCAGGCGTGTGCGGCTCCAGGAACGCCAGCGCGCTCGCGAGCTGCGCGAGTTCGACATAGCGGCCCTCTTCCTGCAGGCGGTCGGCCCTGAACCAGACGACCTCGGCAGCCAATGAGCGCAGGCCGCCGAGCGCGGCAAGCGCACCCTCGGTCAAGGCCGGCGCCGAGTCGGGCCGGTTCGCCCGCAGCAGGAACTGTCCGCCAACCGCGCACGCGAGCAGCGCCAAGAGGACGAAGCCGCCCAGCACATGCGACCGCGCCCACGAACGGACGCGAAACCAAGATTGAGCGACACAGTCGGTTTTTCTCATGACGTCATCCTGCAGTTTTTCGTGTCTGACGAGGGCTAAGAGGCGACGATCAGATCTCTTCGCAGAGGGCGACGTCGCCGCCGTGGAAGACGACGGCGATGCGGTGCAGCGTCACCGTGCCGCCGTTCTCCTTCAGGTTCCACGCCCGCGCGAGGTCGTGGTCGGCCGCGTAGCGCGCGAGCTGTTCGGCGGCGGCGGCCTTGACCCGCGCGAGCGCGGCGGGCGAGGCATCGTCCGTTGCCTTCAGGTATTTCAGCTCGACGAGCGCCGCGTGGCCAATCTCGGGCCAGCGGTTCAGCTGCGGCTCGAAGGCGATGTCGACGAAACCGCCCGCCGACTCCCGCTCGTGGTGGACGATGTACGGCCCGTGCCCCACGTAGAGGAGCGAGCAGAGCGCGGTCTGCACGACGCGCTCGCCCTCGATCGCGTCGCGCACCTTCCAGTACCGCGAGACCACCCCGCAGGCCGTGTCCAACGCCCCGTGCCAGTCGCCCGCCTCCGCGAAGTCAACCATCCCGTTCGCGATGTCGAAGACGCGCGGGTCGATGCCGTTCAGGTCCTGATACGCCTTCGGCACGAAGTCATGCATGAACTCGCCGACCGTCAGGTTCGGGATGCCGAGCGTCGAGCGTCCGAGACGTTCGCCCGTCACCGTGACGAGTCCGTTATAGAAGAGGAACGAGACGAAGTTGTCCGCGACACCGAGCTCCCGCGCCTGGAAGGACTTTCGGAGCGTCGCCGTCGCGCCGAGGCGCGCGACGATGTCCTCCAGCCGGTGGAAGTTGCCGTTGATTTTCCGCCCCTCGGTGATGACGTGGCGGATCTTCATGTAATCCGTCCGCAGGTTCTCGTCCACGAGGTCCGGCTGAGGCCTGTGGTTCTGCAGGAAGTAAAGCATGTAGTAGAGGATGAGCGTCGGGTTCGCGACGTGCGGCGGCTCGTTCCCGTCCAGCCCCGCCTCCGGCGAGAAGAGGTAGTTGTCGTACCAGCGGCGCATCGTCTCGAAGACGGCCGCCTCGTCGAACGCGAAGCCCGCGTGGGCGCGGTAGTAGGCGAGCATCTCGCGGATGTCGGCGTGGGTGAAGCCCGTGAACGCGGCGAACGCGGGGTTCATCGAGATGTTCGTCGCGATGTTGAAGCCGCTCGTCACGTCGTCCATCGTCACGGGCGTCACGCCCGTGATGAACATGCGCGTGATCGGCGCGTTCATGCCCGTCGTCGCCGCCTTCAGCTCGTTGAAGAACTGCTTGAAGAAGCCGTCGCCGTGGCAAAGGGCCTCATACTTGCCACGCGACTCGGCGAGGAGCGTGTTCGTGAAGTTGTCGTACTCGTCGATGCAGATGTACAGCATGAGGTCCGACCCCTTGAGCCCCGTCGCCAGCGCGTTGAGCTTCCCGTGGCAGGACGGACGGGAGAGGATCTCTTCGGCCACGCCGGACGGCAAGAGATTCGCATGGTCGCGCGCGAACTTGTTGAGGCGCAGGTTGCAGCAGTCGTTGAAGCTCTCCTGAACCTGCCCGAAGTCCTTGGCGACCTGCGAGAAGTTGAAGTCGAGCCAGAGGTAACGCCCCTGTTCGCCTGTCGGCGCGCGGCCGATGTCGAGGTCGCCGAAGAACTCCTCGAAACGCGGCGCATACTTGATGTCGTAGTAGGCCTGGAGGATGGCGCAGAGGAGAGACTTGCCGAAGCGGCGCGGCCGCAGGAACATCGCGTAGGACGTCTTCTCCAGCTCGCGGATGAGCGCGGTGCGGTCCACGAAATAGCCGTTCTCCGCGCGGATCCGCGCGAAGTCCGTCACGCCGTACATGATCTGCTTCATCTTTTCCATGCCACGTATTATAGCAAAATCACGCCTCGTCCGCCCAAGACGCCCGTGCCCTCGACGTCAGAGTCAGTGGGTACGTGACTTTTCCAAAGCGGGCACAAGTGCCTCGGCCCAGAGGCTGTACCCCTTCTCGCCTGGATGAAGCCGATCTGCCAGCATCAAGCCTGGCCGTATCCGCCCGTCTGCGTCCAGGAACTTCGCGCGAAGATCGAACCAGACGACATCTGTCCCATCCGCCAACGGACGTATCAGGCGATTGACGCGCTCATTCTCCGCCCGGCACAGATCCCCCGGCTCGCCTCGCGGCAGGATCGGCATGAGCAAGATCTGCGCCTGCGGCTGCTTCGCCCGAATCGCACGGACGATCTCGGCGATGCCGCACGCCGTTGCCTCCGGCTCGGAGCCCGGACGGTTCGCGTTGTTCGTGCCGATGTGCAGCACGACAAGAGGCGTCTCGTAGCCGTCGAGCAGTCCGTTGCGCACATCCCACAGCGCATGGGATGTACGGTCGTTGCCGTTGCCAATGTTCAGGATGCGATACTTGCCAAGCACACCGTGCAACACGTTTGAGCCCAATGTCTCCCAATTGTGCGTAATCGAGTCGCCGACGAAGACGGCATCGAAACGCTTCGACGGATTCGCGCGGATTTCGGCGCGCTTGAACGCGAGGCGGCCACCGGGATAGGCACATTCGCCGTTCCCCGGATACTGCGGGCCTTTCGTCCACCAGTGCTTTGGGAACGCCGCGACGAATGGGATCTCGAACTCGCCCGGCGCACGTTCAAGCCAGTCCATCTCTGGATGCGCCAGCACATAATCGAGCGGCGTCACCTTCTTCTCGTCGAAGAACGCGCGCGGATACGTGCGGACGATGGTCACTGGGCCCAGCAAGCCGGACGGCAGAAGCGTGTCATCCTTCGTGTAGTGCCGCCACGCCGAGAACGCCTTGCGCCCCGTCGGCGACGGCTTCCCCGCCTGAACCCAGCCGGGGATCGCCTTGAGCCGTCCGCCCTCCCGCTGGCAGTCCGCCGGATACAGCCGCTCGTCGCCGATCAGCCGGTTTGGCCAGAGGTTGACGACCTCGACCGTCAGGCGCCCGCCGCGCGGCAGCTCGCACCGGTACGGCGGCTTCCAGAGCGTGACGACTTTTTCGCCGTCCAGCGACACGACCGCGAAGTTCCGCACGTCACCCAGATCGAGGATTCCGCCGCCTACGACAGTCGTCTCGTAGACGGCGCGTCCCGAAAAGTATCGGACATCGGCATCCGCCGCCTGCGACCAGTCGAACAGGGCCGTACGCTCAAACGTCTTGCCGAATGGGAATGTGAGCCGCCACGGCCCCGCAAGGACTTCACGCGCCGCCAGAACCTCGTCGGATCCGAACCCCTTCGGCTTAGATTGCGCACAAAGGACGGCTGATTGTTCTTCCGACGCCGCGTTCGGTCGAAACATGACGAAGACGGATCCGGCAGGATCGAGGCGGAAGTCGACGCACGTACGTCTGCCGTCATCCGCCACGGCTTCGGCTGGGCGGATACGCCCCGTCTCGGCATTCCACAGCTCGACGCGCCGCCCCGTCTGCCGGAAGGAGAGGGCGCAGACGATGTCGTGCTGATTGGTGGAACTGACGAAATATCCGTCCGATCCGTCCGAATAGCGTCGATGCGTTACAAACAGGCGGTTGACCTGTCCCCGCTTGGGCACTTCCACGAAATCAGCCTCAAGCCCCTCCAGCGAAAAACGAACGCCTTGAGCCTTCAATGCGCCAAGGACGCGGCGCGTCGATTCCCTGAAGCAGCCGCTTTCACGGACGACAAGGGCCTCATAGGCAAGCCCAGACGGCGCAACGGGCCGTCCATCGACGACTTTGAGTTCGTGCAACCAGGACGTGCCGCACAGGTCCCAGACGAATCCGGGGGCGTCGGGCTCCGTCAGCGGCGCCAGCGGCTCGTCGCCGCCATAGTAAAGGACGTCCACGACCGGCTCCCCGTCCTGCAGCATCGCCTGCACGCGCGCCAGATAGTCCATGAACGGCTTGAGCTCGCGCCACCACGGCTGCGTGCGATCCGCGCGGAGACCCCAGAACCCCATCGTCATGCCGGGCCCCGGCACCGTCCACGGCTGATGGGCGAAGCTGTGGACGTGCAGGCGGCTGTAGCCGATCGTGAACATGCGGTCGCCGGCGCCCTTCAGCGTGAGCGGCTCGAAGCCGAAACGTCCGCCGGGCGTGTTCGGATGCACGCCGAACGCCTCGGACGCGCAGATCCTCCGCCCGAAGAAATGGGCGGCTGAGGGGGCCAGCCGGCTTGCGCCCGGATGTCCCCAGCGGTTGCCGCCCGGCCAGAACTCGCCCATGGGGATGTCGCAGTGCCGCGCGTACTCGCGGTCGTCCGCCGGCGAGACATACGGCTCGATGCTCGACTCGACCCCGTAGGCATGGCACATCTCGGTGAACGTGCCGGCGTACTCGGCCGCGAACAGTTCCGACACCAGCGTGCGGAAGCGCCCGAGGACGCGCTCCGTCTCGGCCGGGGAGCCGACCACGCGGCCCGTCAGCGCGGGGATCAAGGCCGTCGGCCTCTCGCCCCAGCGGCGCGCGTACTTTTCCTCAAGGCCCGCCGTCCAGTTGAACGGCCCCACTTCGTAGCTGTCGATCAGCACGGCCTTCACCGCATCCGCCGCGTCGCCTGCCGCGCGGAGGATGCGCCCGACGAAGCTGTCCATGTGGCGGCGCATCGCGTCCGCCGAGAGCTTGTCCACCTCGTGGCCCGCGCCGCCGCGCGGCGCGGGATGGTTGCGCGCGCCCGTCAGCGTGTAGCCGAAGCGCACGATCCGCCAGCGCCGCGCGTCCGGCGGCGTCCAGTCAAGACGTCCGTCCGGGGCCATCCGGCCCGTCAGGTCGACGATGTCCGCGCGCGCGACCGTCTGGTCTGGCGTGACATCCGCGAGGGCCGGCGGCGCGTCGAGCCTCCCCGCCGCCGTCAGGGTCTTCGTCAGGACTCTCGGCACGACGCCGCGTCCGTCCAGGACGAGCCTGTCCACCGCGTAGGCGCCGTCCCGCTCGCCCGAAGGCTCGCTGCCGCGCTGCAGGTCGACGTCGAAGACAATCCGCACGCGGAAGCGGCGCGCGGTCGTCGCGGGAACCGGGAAGGACTTCTCGTTCGCCCCGCGCAGCCCCTTGTCGCGGTAGGCCGAACGGGCGGTCGCAATCTCTCGCCATGTCGCCCCGTCATTCGATGCGAAGATCTCAAGGCGATACGTCGAGTACCAGTGACGGCCGCCGCGGATGTCCGCCGTCACGGCCGTGACCCGAACCGGCGCGTCCGACGTCAAGTCGACCTCGGCATCCGGCTTCGTCTCCGTCTGCCGGAAGACGAACGGCCTCGCCGACAGCGCCGGACGGCACTCGGCCTCCGGCACGGGGAACGCGACGACGGCCGCATCGCGGTAATAGCCGCCGACAAGCGGCCCCGGCAGCGCCAGGACGCCCGCGTGCGCCGCCCCGCCCGCGACGTCCGTCTCGCTCCAGACCTGCCGCTTCATCGCGTCGTCGGCGCTGACCCACGGCCCGCCCGACGACGTCCAGCCGGGACAGTTGTGAAGCGTGATGTCTACGCCTGTCCGCTTGGCCTCCTGCAGCGCGAACGTCACGCAGTCGAGCCATTCGTCGCTCCCGAACGCGACAGGGCCTTCGGGAATCTCGCACGACACGTTGAACAGCGTCGCGCCGCCGATGCCTATCGCCGCCATCGCCTCCAGGTCCGCCGTGATGCCGGCCTTCGAGACGTTGCCGTTCATCCAGTGCCACCAGACTTGCGGACGCGCCTCTTTTGGCGGATGCGCGAAAATCTCTTCCGGCGTCGGATCTGCCAACAGGGCAAACGGCGTGAGCGAAAGCGCGACGAGGGACAGGCCCCAGTGTTTCAGGTTTTTCATCCTGGCGCGTCCCTATTTGGCCCGTGCGGCCCGGACCAGGCGGCCAAGCTGCGCGATTTGGGCGGGCTCGAAGAGGCCGGTCGCCTCGTCCTTGCCCATGTCGAAGCAGATGCAGCCGCCGCGCGACAGGTAGTCCTTCAGGAACGGAACCCAGACGCCGTCGTCATAGCGCACGTTCCTCTTGCTCCAGTAGTCGCCAAGATACGTGAGCATGAACGCCTGGTTGCCCTCGATCCACCGCTGTCCGATCGGGAAGCGGAACGGCTGGGCGATTTCGCCCGACGTGAAGTCGGCCCATTCCGGCAGGTAGGCCTGGTTGTCGAGCGGCTTCCCGTTCGACCACGGCGAGAAGCCCTCGCGCCACTCGCGGAACGGCACGCGCGCGGCGAGCGTCGGGTCCTGTGCGCATTTCCGGTCATACCACTCGCGGATCTCCGGGTCCCAGTCGGCGACGCCGATGTTGAACGAGACGACCATCGACGGGTTCGCCGCCTTGACGGCCTTCGACAGCAGCTCGGCGTGCCTTGACGTGAAGCCGATGCGCGCGTAGGCCCCGTCGAACCACCAGAGCGAGACGGCCGCGCCGTAGCGCGCCGCCCAGACGCCGCAGGCCCGCGCCCAGTTCGCGACGCCCTCGTCCGTCATGAACGGGTTCCTGTCGTTCTTGTCGGGATTCACGTTGTAGCCGAAGCGGCGGTTCGCCTCCGGGTCGCGGTTCGACGGCGCGCACGGCGAATAGAGGCCGAAGCGGATGCCCGTGCCCTTCAGCGCGGCGATGATCTCGGCGGGGACGTCGCGCGGCGAGCAGCGCGAGCCCTTCGCGTGCCCGGCCAGTTCCTCGTAGAGGTCGTTGGGCGCGCAGTAGTGGTTCGAGTTCTGTCCGAGCGTGAGGCAGAAGAAGTCGACGTCCGCCGCCTGGAGCTGCCGCACGAGACCGGGGACGTCGAACGTGCGCGTCCGGTCCGGGTCCTCGGGCGTCGGCCAGTAGTGCATGAACGCGCCGACCTTGCCCGGCATCCAGTCCGTCGCCGGATTGAAGTAGGCCGCCCGCGCGGACAGGCCAAGCAGAATGACGAGGGCGAACGCCCCAACCGACTTTTTCGTTTTCATCTTCATCTGTTCCTTTCGTTTGTTCCTTTCGTTTCACGCAGCCGATGCCTGTCGGACGCGACAAGGCCTCACCGAAGGCCCGTGTCAGTCGGCAGGCTCCCCTCGGCATGGCGGACCCGGCGCGGCGCGCCGCAATGCGCGCGCGCGTGCGGCGAGCCGATCCCCGGACACTCGACCGTCACGGTGACGTCGCCCTCTTCGCCCGTCGGCTCGACGACGACCGTCAGCGCGCCCTCCCGCAGGCGCTTCGGCGAGAGGTCCCCGCCGGCCGCGTCCAGCGCGACCTCGCCGGAATCGACCGACACGAGGCGTGCGCATCCGTTGACCGTCACGTAGGCCATCGCGTCCGCCTCCCTTTCAGTCGTGCCGTCGTCCCGGACGGCTTTCACCAGCAGCCGCTGGCGAATCCGCCGGTCGGCCGGCCAGGGTGCGCCATGGACGTCGCCGCGCAACGTCAGCTCGATCGCCGCGCCCAGTCGCGCGGCCGGCGGCGGCTCCTCGATCACCGGGTCCGGATCGTCCTGCGCCGGGCAAACCGTCACGTCCTTTCGCCGCGAGGCGGGCGTGACCACGAGATCGACGACCTGACCGTCGACGACCCGGCCCTCGACCGTCGTCCGGCGCGGCGCATGCAGCCGGAACGAGCAGTCCCAGTCCCTTGGCCAGGCCGGCAGAAGCCAGATGCGTCCGCCTTCGCACTGCATCAGCATCAGCTGGGCGGCGCTCATCAGGTTGCCGCCCGCGCACTGGTCGGGCATCCAGTCGAAGTTCGGGCCCCAGTAGGCCGGCCACCGCCAGCCAGGCGCGGAATTGACGAGCGCGCGGTGCGCGACGTCCCGGCGGGCCTCGCCGGCCAGGCCGAGCGCGGCCGCAAAGCACCCGGTCGGGCACCAGCCGACGCGGTCGCCGCCCGTGCGGTTGAAATACGTGGCGCGCCCGATCGCGGCGTTCGGCTTCTCGAAGCTGACCAGCCGATAGGGGAAGGAGGGGTAGAGCTCCGGCGTCTCGTGGTTGAGGCGGATTCCCCAGTCGCGCGCCGGCGCGATGACGACGCGCCCGTCACGTCCGCGCGCAAGCGAGATGTCCGGCGTCCGTTCGGCGACGCGCCGCCACAGCGCCCGCTCTTCAGGCGTTCCGAACCGCCGGTCCAGGCGGTTCAGCCGCGCCGACACCTGCCGGAGCCCGGCGACCTCGGTGACGGGATCGCGCGCGTCGACCCACGTCTCGATCACCTGCATCGGCGACATCACGTACTTGCCGTCGCGACCGACCTCGTAGCGCGAGTCGAAGAAGGACAGGAACGCGCCGATGGCCGGCAGCGCCGTCTCCGTCAGGAACGCCTCGTCGTCCGTCCACTCCCAGCGGTCCAGGAGAAAGTTCGAGAACTCGAGCATGCCCGTCCACGAGTACTTGTGCGACACGTGGTCCTGCAGGACGCTCGCGCGCCTCTCGAAAGGCAGGGCCGTCCCGTAGATGCGCGGGAACGTGTCGCCCCAGGGGTGCGTGCATTCGGCGAACATCGCCCCTTTCTGGAGCGGGCCGAACCAGCGCCGCGCGCGCTGGCCCCAGAACGCGAGAAGCGCCGGGTCGGCGTAGGCGGCGACAAGGGCATCGGTCAGCTCGACGTCCCCCGACATCAGCAGGGGATAGTACGCCAGGCGTCCGTTCTGCCAAAGATTGCCGTCTCCCCAGCGGCGGTACTCGCGCGCGCCGAACGCGCCGCCGGGACGCGCCGTCGTGAAGAGCGAGCCGTTGAAGAGAATGGGGAAGGAGCTTCTTCCCGCGCAGGCGAACAGGTAGCGCTGCAGCCGGTAGGCCCGGCTGACCGCCGCCGTCTCGCGGCAGACGGCCGCCCCCCGCGGCGCGGCGCGCGCCGAACGCGACGGGGTGACGACGAGGCGCGTCCTCTCCGAAAACGCCCGCCAGGCGCGCTCGTGCCGCGCGCGATCCGCCACCAGCGCGTCGCAAACGGCCTTTTCCGCCAGTCGGCGCCAACCGGCCGCGTCGCCCCGCGCCAGCGTCACCACCGCCGTCACGAAGCGGAACTTCCGCGCCGGGCCAGCCTCCGGACGTTGCGCCGAGAGGCAGCCGTAGACCCGTCCGCGCAAGAGATCGGGGCGCGCCAGGCCCTTCACGCCCTGCCAGGCGTCGATCCGGGAGAAGACATCGTCAAGGGTTTCCTTCCGGTTCGCGTGATACCACCCGTTCGACAGCACGACGTCGCTGGAGCGCGCGAAGGAAACCGGCCTTCCTTCCGCATCCCGTGCGTCGCCGAACCAGGACGGGAGAAGCGAGGCCGGAATGTTGGTGAGCCCGCCCTCGTAGACATGCCACGCCTCCGTCTCGCATGTCGGACGGCAGGGAGCCGACGTCTCCAGCTCCGTGACCAGGGCCGGGACGAAGCGATCGACGCGATGAACGAGCGAGACGCCGACGCCGCGCGAGCGCCACCGCGCGCGGAGGACGGCGGTCTCCTCGTCAAGGGCCTGCTCGAAGCTGCCCGCGTCAACGGGCAGCCCCGTCCGGATGCGCACCGTCCCCATCTTCGGATGGCAAAGCGTCTCGTCCCAGCAGTCGCCGCGCTGCGGCACGCACTCCAGCGTGCCTTGCGCGTCAATCCACGCCGTCTCCCCGATCTCCCCGTTCCCGAGGAGCATCGCCCCCCGGTCGTCATCCGCCGGCGTCGCGAAGACAAGCGTCGCCAGCAGGGCCAGCGCCGGCGCCATCAGGCCCGCCCTCCCCGGAAGGCCGCGAACTGGCGAACGACCGGGCGCCCGACAGAGGTCTCGATGACGAGGAAGTCCCGCCGCCTCATTTCGACTCCTTCAGCGCGAAGCAGGACAGCTCATGGATCGTGACGGGCATCTGGCTCCATCCCAGCGCAAGGTGCGTGCTGTCGCTGTCCATGAACGAAAAGCCCTCCGCATCCGCGACGAACTCAAGACTGCCGTCCATCCAGACCCACACGCTCTGTCCATCGTAGCGGATGACGCAATTGCGACGGTGACCCTCGGCGGGCTTGGCGTGAAGGCGTCGTCCAAGGCACACGAACGCGCCGTTCACGATATCCAGTCCCACACCCGTGCCAGCAAACGAGAGGACGCTGCCCTGCCGCGCGTACGCGCCCGTCTGCGTGAACGAGAAGCGAACCTCGAACGGATGGCGCATGAAGCCCTTCACCTTGTCCGCAAGCCCCGCGATCTTGCCCGTCGTGACGGCGAGGCCCTCCACCCCCGGCTGGGCGCTGCTCGCGTCGTTGTAGAAGCTCTCGCCGAAGAAGTCCGAGAAGAACTTTTCCTTGGCGAAGTCCGCCCTGAACAGCAGTTCGGGCGACTGCTCGCCGAGCGGCTTGCGCTCGGTCGCGAGCGTCAGGCCGAGGACGACGTATTGCGCCTCGGTCAGCGCGCCGACGACGTCGAGCGTCTCGACCGTCTTTTCCGGATGGGGGTTCGCGAAGACGCTCTGGTTGATCGAGACGCCCGTGACCTTGTTCGCCCCGCTCCAGGCGACCTTGCAGTTCGGCCCGCCCTGGTACTTCTGCCAGTCGCAGACGTCCTCGACCGCCTTGACCGGGATCTCGGCCTCCGTGCCGTCCTCGTAGTGCAGGACGAATTTCGCGATCGGCGTACCGTACTTACGCGACAGCCAGGCCGCCGCATGGACGACGTGCAGCCGCTCGAAGCGCGCCTCAACCGGAATGCCCCGCGCTTCCTTCATGAGCTTGGGCGCAATGGACGAGCCGAGGGAGATCACGCCCTTTCCCCCGTTCCTCTTCGGGTCGACCAGATAGAACGGCACGCCGTTGAACGTCTGCTGGCAGGGGAATGGCGGCACTGGCGTGACCATGCCCGTCTCCTCGTAGTCGTTGCGGCCGACATGGTTGACGAGAAACGTCCGCATGTCGTTCCGCCCCTGGTCGGTCCAGCCGCCCTTCCCGTCCCCGGCCACCTGGTCCCAGTAGCCCATGTTGCAGGCCTTCGCGAGGTCGAGCTTGCGATAGGAATACTTCTTCTTGACGACGGGATCGAACGCGCAGCCGAGATTCCGGGCCAGGAGCGCGACCGTGCGCAGGGCCTTTTCCGGCTCCTTCTCGACGGCGCGCTCCCAGTCGAGGCAGTCGACCAGGACGCGTCCGCGACCGACCTTCAGCTCGGCGAGGAAGCCGGGATTCGTCAGCTTGCGGAACCGCCCGAACATCCTCATGGGATCGGCGGCCTCGACCTGCCGCCTCGGCGGCTCGGCCGTCTTCACGGCGGCGCGCCAGTAGTTCGCCTCGCCGGGACTGCTCCACTTCTCGCCGGGAAGCGGCGCCAGGCACCAGGCGAGGTCCTCGTTCGAGACGCCGCGCAGCAGCCCCGTGTCCGCGCCGGGCGCCTTGGGGGCGAACAGCACGCCCGGCCTGTTCTCCGAAAAGGCCAGCCGCCCGCCGATCTTCTCGCCGAGCGCCGCGCGCACGAACTCCGGGTTCGCGCCATGCAGCCACACCGTGCCGCCCTTCTTGAGCAGAGACGCGGCCGCCTTGCGCGCCGTGCCGCCGGCGGAGGCGTCGACCAGCAGGACGTCGGCGTCCGACACGTTCCCGGTCGTCTTGACGAAGGCGCGCGCAAGGAACGCCCGAACGGCCGTGTTCGTGCCGAGCGCGACGGCCAGCGGACGCCGCGCGCCATTCTCCGTCCGGGCCGCGTAGAGGATCGCGTTCGCCATCAGCTTGAGGACGATCGGGTCGTCAAGCGCCGACGACGGGAAGGAGTTGAGGATGGCCCGCCCCTTCCCCGCGCGCGTCTCCAGCAGCGGCGACCACTTGAGCTCGCGCGCGCCGCCGCATTCGAGGATCGGCAGGAAGTCGCCCTCGTGCGGCTTGAGGTACGTCTCGGCCGACAGGACGTTGTCCGTGCCCCAGCACCAGAGATGCTCTTCCTCGACGCCCTCCAGCAGGGGATGGCCCTTCGCCCGGACGAAGGCCTTCGTCGCCGCGTGCTGCAGGTCGGCCTGCGGCAGGTCGGGCCGATGCGGCATCCACTCCTTCTGGTGCATGACGATCGCCGTGCCGCCGCGCGCGAAGAGGTCGTCGAGCATCTTGCGGTGCGCCGGACGGAACGCCTCGGGCGCGACGACGAGCGTCGTGACGGACGCCGGCAGGCTGTCCGTCACGCGCACGGCGGACGAAAGGCCCAGCCGGGCGAGCAGCCCGTCGGCCGACGTTCCGGCGACGCCGACCGTTCCGGCGTCCACCGTGCGCGACAGGTCGTAGGCGGTCGGCCAGACGGAAATCGTCTCCTGGAGCCGCGCCTGCTCGGGCCCGCCCTTGCCCATGCAGGCGACGGCCTTCAGCTTCAGCTTGAACGGCCGGGCGGATTCCGGCAGCCGGGCGCGGATCGTCCCGACCCAGTTCGAGCCCTGGAAGACGTTCGTGACGATCAGTCCGCCCGCATGGAAGTCGCAGTCGACGCCGTCGAGCGACCACTTGACGCTCCCCACGGGGCAGCCGCCGTCGTTGACCATCGCGACCTGCCGCGAGAACTCGCCGCCGGCGGGCCAGTTCGGACGGAACTCAAGCGGGTCGAGCAGCGTCGGCTCGACCGCGTAGTCCAGCGACCTCACCCACGGGTTCAGGCCCGCGAACCCGCAGACGCGGTACCACGTGCACATCATGCGAAGCGCCTCCTCGCCGGGGTTCCGCGCCAGCGGGCTCGGATAGTCGATGCCCTTCGAGCCGGTCGGGTCCTCGATCTCGTGGAGGCCGGGGTCGAAGAGCCGCTCGCCGGCGAAGCCCGGCGTCGGGAAGCAGTAGAACTCGCCGATGACGCAGGGCCTGTCCCACGCGAACGGGTTCGTGCGCCAGCCGCCGTTCGGCGCCCCGTTCACGGGATCGACCCACTTCAGGTCGTTCGGGAACTGGAAGCCCGCGTTCGGGTACTTCCGCGACAGCGTGCCCGCGTCGCCTTCGGGGTAGTGCACGTTGTTGACGTCGAGCTTGCCGTTCCACGTGTTGTCGGCGTCGGCCGACATCAGCGCGTTCGGCGCGTACTTGCGCATGGCCGCGAGATAGCGGCTGCAGAACGCGTCCCATTTCGGGTCAAGCGAATGCCAGACCGTCTCGTTCGCCAGCGAGTACATGATCACGCTCGGATTGTTCCGCCACCAGCGGCAGCGGCTCTTGCAGAACGCGTCGATGGAGTCGGGGTCGATGGGGTTCGACTCGGGGAAGAAGAACATGTTGCCGAGCTCGGGGACCTGGTAGCGCCCGAGGCGCGGCCCGCACGGGACGTCCCAGAACGCCTGCGAGCCGAGGTGGAAGCGCATCGCGTTGACGCTGTTCTTGCCGCGAATCCAGCGGTTGTAGTCCCAATGCTCGAAATCGTTCTGGCAGCCCATGATGGACGTGCGGGCCAGGAAGACGCGCTCGCCGTTGACGAAGATGTCACGGCCGCGCGCCTCGACCGTGCGGAACCCGTACGTCTGGTCCTTCTGGTCAACAAGGCGTCCCTTCGCGTCCAGAAGCGAACAGCGCGCGAGATAGAGCCACTGCATCCCCTCGTTCGGCCCGCTCCAGAGAAGCAGCTTCCGGTCGGCCGGCCAGGTCCGGCGGTACGAGACTTCGACCTCGCCGCCGGCGGGCACCGTGACGGCCTCGCCCGCGATTTCAAGATGGGGACGGTAATAGTCGTCTTCCGGCGAGACGCGGACCTGCGGCACGACCCGCGTCTCCCGCGCCGCCGCGTTTTTGAGCGTCAGGTGGAAGACGACTTCCCGCGTCGAAAGGAACGTCTCGACGAACACGTCGTCGATGAACGTCGTCGGGCGGAACTCAAGGCGCACGGGCCCCTCCCAGCGCATGCCCTCGCCGTAGGCGTAGAACGGCGCGCGCACGAGGTTCCTGACGGGATCGTACATGCCCTCGAACGTGGTCAGCCCGAACACGAGCTCGTTCTCGCCGTCCCGGAGGAACGGCGTCACGTCCAGTTCCTTTTCGCAGTTCGCCTGATAGGACGTCCCGGCATGGCGGCCGTTGACGAAGAGCGTGAAGCCGAACCGCGCCTTTGCGAGCCGGAAGAAAGCCGCGTGATCCGCGCGCAGCCCCGTCGGGACGGCGACGCGCTTGCGAAACCACTTCACGTAAGGCCCCTTGACCCGAAACGTGCGTGTCGAAAGGTCCACCGCCTGCTGCATGAAGCGATAGGGCCCCCGCACGGTCGAGACGTCCGCGCCCTTCTTGTTCCACTCCAGTTTCGGCAGCACGGACAGGTCAAGGGAGTCGTCCGGCGAGACGGCCGTGTCCCAGCCCCTGTCCTCGATCATCACCACGCGCCGCGTCTCGGTCGCATACGGCGTTGCCGCCCCGGCCGCAGGACCGCACAGCGGCAGTCCCGCCAGCAGAAGAGTTCCGACTGCAATTCTCATGTTCGTCATCTCCGATGTCATTTTCGTTCGCCTGTCGCGCCAGGGATCAGCGAACCGTGAAGACGAAGCCGCCGCACCGCTCGCGCGTGACATGGACGGCGTTCCCGGAGACCGAGAGGCGCGTCATCCAGCGGACGCCCGCCCCGTCCGTCTCGACCGTCCGCCACCGCGTCAGGCCCTGCGGCAGGCGGATCTCGCCGGCCTCCGCGACCTTGAACGTCCCCTCCGGCAAGACGCTCCCGTCCGGGCGCGGCATGACGGAGCCCTTTCGCGGCAGTGTCAGCGCGCCCGTCACCGTCAGCGACTCGCCCGGCGCGAACAGCCATGTGGCGCCGTCGGCGAGAACGAGGTCGCCCGTGACCGTGCCGCCGCCCGCGAGCGCCTTGACCGTCAGGGTGAAGCCGTTGAGGTCGAAGGCCGCGCCCTCGGCGACGGCGAGCGTCCCCGCGCGCGCCTGCTCGGCCGCCATGTAGTTGCGGTTCGTGATGGGCGCCGCGAGCCACTTGTAGCCGAGGTAGGCCTCGATGTCGGCGCGGGCCTCCTCGTCCACGTCCCCTGAGAGGAAGATCATCTCGCCGACGCGGAAGCCGCCCTCGCGACCGCCGCCGTCCAGGTGACGGTCGGACGCGAACATCTCGACCGGCGCGGCCGACCGCCTCTGGACGCCGACGACCTGGTAGGCGTTCGGCTTCAGGACGCCGGTCGCATTCGACTTGTACGGGCCCTCGCCGTTCACGCGCAGCCAGTCGGCGAAATCCCCGTCGAAGACGCCGCTGTCCGTCGAGCCCCAGCCGTTCTGGTAGCCCGGATGCCAGCTCGCCGCGCCGTCCTCGACGAACGCGCCCGTGCCGTCCTGCGTGCCGAGGACGGCGAAGACGCTCTTGACGCCGGGGATCGCCTCCGCAAGGTGCAGCGACGACGTGCGGCCGAACGCGCCGAACCGGACGGCCGGTCGGCCGTTCGCGTCGCCGGCCACGCGACGCAGCTCCTTGCGCCCTGCCGCATACCAGTAGTTCGTCGCGGTGTAGCGCCCGTCGACGTCCGACCAGGACTTGACGACCTCCGCGTCCGCGCCCGCATGGAACGCGAACGACTCCGCCCTGTCGGCGTCAAAGCGCGCGATGAGCCCGTCGAGCGCCGGGACCTCTCCCGCGTACTTGGGCGCCGTGTAGACGACCGTGCCCGCCCGGATGTCAAGGGCACCGTCGAACCCGGCCGTCGAGCCGGCGAGGGCCAGCGCGCCGCCGCCCTCCTTGACGACCGTTCCCACGCCCGCGATCCAGCCGACGCGGTTCGTCTCTCCCGCGCGCGGCGCCAGGACGACCTGTTCGCCCTCGCCGAACGTGCGACCGGCGAGCCGCTCTTCAGGCACGGCATAGCCGTGCAGCCCCTTGCCGAACCACTTCCGCGCCAGGTACGCCTCGACGGCCTGGCGCTCGGCGTCCGTCAGCTCGCGGTCGTAGGCGATGAACTCGGCAATCTGCTGGCCGTTGGCGAACGAGTCGGCCGAGAGGGGCTCGCCCGCCGCCTCGACGCTCACCAGCTGGTAGCCGCCATTGTAGCCCGTCGTGAACGGCGAGACCTGGACGCCGCCCAGCCAGAAGCGGCCGTGCAGGCCTTCCTGCACGCTGTTTCCGAAGAAGACCGACAGGATGGGAAAGTCATGTCGCGTGCTGAAGTTGATCCGCCCCCAGCCTTTGGACGTGCCGCCGTCATACAGCAGGCTGCCGCCGTTCTGGTTGTTCACGCGCGGAATCGAGCCCTTCACGAAGAAGAGCGTCCGCAAGCCCTTCTCCGCGGCGGGCCACTTGAAGACGCCCGCGTTCGTGTCGGCCGTGTCCAGCACGGCGCGTCCGTTGAGCTCATTCCGAAAGAGACGCTGATTGGAGGCCTTCGTGCTCGTCGCGACCCAGCCGTTCCGTCGCGCGTCCGCCCACGCCGTCACCTCGTCGCCGTCGCGCGTGAACGACGATTCGTCGGACGCATCCGTCCAGATGAGCGGATCGGCGACCGGCAGTTCCGTCGGGGCCACTCCCTTGTCCGCCCGGACGACGACGGCCCCCTCGGCGACCGTCAGGCGCGAAATGTCGAAGTCGAGTCCGAGCGTGTTGACCGTCAGCGTGCCCCTGCCCGTCTTCGTGAGCGTCCCCGCCCCTTCGATGCCGCCGACCGTGACGTCGCCGTCCGTCTTGAGCGTGACGTCGCCCGCGATCGCCAGCCCCTTCACGTCAGGGGCGCCCCCGAACCACTTGTCATGCAGGTACGCCTCGGCCGCCAGCCGCTCGGCAGCCGAAAGGACCCGGTTCCAGGCGACATACTCGCCGATGACCTGCCCGCCGCTCCGCTCCGTGAAGTGGCGGTCCTTCCCGATGCGGTCGAACGCGAGCGCCTTGACGGACGAGACGGTGACGATTTCAGGGCCGCCCTGCGGATGCGTCCGGTCTGACCGGACGGACTTTCCGTTCAGATAGGTCAGGTTCCAGTTCTGCGTGTTGAAGAACGACGACGTCTGCCTGAACGGGTTCGCCAGCGAGGTGACGCCGCCGGGACTTCGCTCGAACTCCATCGCCGTCGTGCCGCTGATGTAATAGCCGCCGCCGCGCCGGGAGTCGCCGACGACCATGACCGTTTGCGCACCCTCGATCCGCGTCGAGAATTCGACGAACCGCCCCGACCCGACCTCGCCGAAATCGACGCCCGGGCGTCCGTTGACGGCATGGAGACCGTAGAGCGGAGCCTTCGCGCCGTCAGCCGAGGAATCGGCCGTGATGCCGGCGGCCGTGTCGCGCCAGGCCTGGACGAACCCGTTCGTCACGTCGAGCGTCGAGGCGTCCGAAGCGTCGAAATGAAGGACAAGGCCGTCCGTCGGCAGCTTCCGCTCGCCGTCGAAACGCGCCGCCGGACGCCCCGCGCCCAGCTCGAGCGTGCCGCCGGCGAGCTTGACCTGCCCGCCGAACGCGAAGGGCCTCTCGATGCGCACGCTCCCCGCGCCGGTCTTCACGAACGAGCCGGACCCCTGCAACTCCTGGATGACCGGCGTGCGGTCGCTCGCGGCGACGTCGAACGTCTCGGTGCCCAGCACGTAATGCCGGCGGATGTCCGTGCGGCCCTTCATCCACTTGTCGGCGAGATGGGCTTCGACGCCCCGGATCGCGTCGTCGTCCAGAACGCCGTCAAAGACCAGGAACTCGGCCAGCTTCATGTGGCCGTCCGCCGCGATCGTCGCGCCGACCGTGTCGCAGGCAAGGCCGGCGAAGCTGCCGGCCGCCGCGTCGGACGCCACGAGCGTGACGATGTCGTAGCTGCCCGAGAGGCCCGTCGCCGTCGGATCGACAACCGCCCCGTTCACGCGGAACGTGAGGCCGGCCATGGCTTCCGCGAGCAGCGGGTCAGACCTGTCCGTGCCGCCGGTTCCGCCGCGCCGATAAGGGCATACCCCCCCCCCCCCCCCCCCCAGTTGCCGAGCAGCGAGCCGCCGCCCTGCTCCGAGCCGACGACCCAGAACAGGGTCTTCGCCGCCAGGGGCACGGGATTCGCGAACTTCAGGCTCGCGCGCAGGGGCGAATTGGCATAGTAGCCGCCCAGCGAGACGACCGGCTTCTCCCGAATCTCCCGTTCCCAGATCTCGGGCATCACGTAGTCCGTCCGCCCCGACGCGACCGCGTCGTTCCCGCTCCCCGAAAGGTCTTTCCAGCGCGCGAGCTGAGACCCGTTGACCCGCTCCAGCGAAGCCTCGTTCGCGGCATCGAGATGAAGGATGCAGCCGCCCGGCAGCGCAGCGGGCGCGGCGGCGCTTTCGACAGGCCAGGCGCAGGGCGTGTAGGCGAACAGTCCGTGCCGCGTGTAGAACCCGCCGCCGAACGGCCGCGTCGCCCGGTAGTCAAGCGTGCCGCTGAACGCGCCAAAGATGGTTTTCAGCGTGCCGTCGATCACGATCGCCCCCGCGCCTTCCGCGCCATCGGGCAGCAGGGCCTCCGGATCGCCGAAGTTGTCGTCGCCGCGCTTCAGGTAGAACTCCTTCATGGTTTCGAGAATCGGCCAGGCCCCCGCCGCGAACTCGTTGCGGCCGAGGAATTGCGCCCCGGAGCCCGTCAGGCGAAGCGGCGAGTGGTAGCGCAGGTTCGCGCCGCACTTGAACGCCTTCGCGTCCAGGCTCGACACGTTCCCCGCGCCCGCATCCAGCGTCAGGTACGCGCGCTTCTCCGTGTCAGGGTACAGGTAGATGTCGCCGGAGGTCTGCTTGATGTGCCCGAGCGTCCAGCCGTCGTGGGTCTGGCGGAAGCGGCACAGGCCGTCTGTGCGCAGGGTCGCCGTCGCGCCGACGCCCGTCGCAACGACGCCATCGACCCACCACTGCGAATCGAACAGGCTGTTGTAGCCCTGAAGGTCGCTTGTCGGGTAAAACTCGCCGTCTCCGGCAAAGGCCCCCGTGAGCGTCACGCACAAACCGACAATTAAGACAATGAGGTGTTTCATATTCGCGTATGATACCATTTCCCCGTCTCGCCCGGCAACCCAATCGTGCCTCGTTCGCGAAACTAAATCATGCCTCATTTGCGAACGCGGCGCACGTAATCACTGTGACCGTTTTCGAACGCAAAGGCCGCAAAGGTTCTTGACGCAAAGCTCGCCAAAATCTTTTGCGCTCTTTGCGTTACCCTTTGCGACCTTTGCGTTAGGAATTATGAATACAGAGCGGCTCGATGAGCGGCTCGTCGATGGTGCGCGTCTCGGGGTTATAGTTGACGCCGACGAGGTAGACGGGACGCCCCCCGGCGGCGTCCGGCCCGCCGTAGTCCTTCGTCCGCGCCTGGGCCACGGCCTCTGCCGCCGAACGGCCGTGCTTGAACTCAAAGACGTAGACCGCCGTCGGCGTCTTCAGCACCGCATCCGCGCGTCCACGCGCGCTCTGCCGCTCGCCTGAAATGTCCGCCTTCATGAACTTGCAGAACAGGAGAAAGTAGCGCTTCGCCTCCGCCTCGTCCTTGCAGATCCACTCGTAGGGAATCATCGCAAACGCCGCGCGCAGGGCCGCGCCCACGTAGGAGATGCCCTTCTCGGCAATCTCCCGCCCCGTGCGCTGCGCCTTAATCGCGAACTCGTCGCCTCGGTCGCGCAGACAGTAGGCGATGTAACCGTGGCTGATCGAGTCGGCAATCTCCTCGTTCGGAATTCGCAGGCTCACGATGCCATCCTCCGCCCCATCGATCGTGAGGTAGCCCGAATGGTACATGAGGACGGACAGCGGCTCCGACTCCGGGTTCGGCGTGTCGAGCGCCGCGCGCGAGACCTCCGCGCCGTTCAGGTCGGACGGAATCTCGCGCGCCGCGCGGATGCGCTTCAGGATCGCGCCCGAATTTCCGCTCTTCTCCCAGTAGTTCGAGAGCATCCGGTCGTTGAGCGCGCTGCCGAACGAGAACGGGTTCACCACCTTCACGTCGCTCTCCGGCGAGAAGCGGTACGAGTCGTACCACGCGAAGAGCCGCGCCTTCATCTCCCCGTAGGGGACGCCCTCCTTGTCGGCGAACGCCTGCACCTGCTCGTGGAAGTACCGCTCCACCTCGTCGTGCGTGTAGCCGAGCATCCCCGCGAAGTCGGCCTTGAGCGTGAGGTCGGTCGGATTGTTGAAGCCTGAGAAGATCGACATCTTCGCGAGTTTCGTCACGCCCGTCACCATCACGAAGCGCATGTTGTCCTGATGGTCCTTCATCTTCACGTAGAAGTCGTGCAGGATCTGCTGGACGGCCTTGAATTTCTCCGGCTCGTCAATGAAGGCGTTGAGCGGCGCGTCATATTCGTCCACGAGAACCGCGAACCGCCCCGTCTCGGACTTTTCCGGCAACTCCTCCAAAAGCCGCTTGAAGTTCAGTTCTGCCGCAATCTGAGGGTCATGCTCGATTCCCTGCTCGATCATCGCCGAACGAACGACCTCCTGCAATCCCGCACACACGCCCTCCGGCGTCGCGGCACAGGCGTCTGTCATCCGCAGACGGACAACCTTGTGTTTGCCCCAGTCGTAGTCCGTCCCGTCAATGGCGAGCCCCTTGAAGTAGTCACGCTTCCCTTGCAGCAACGTCGTCAGCGTGTTGATCATCAGCGACTTGCCGAAGCGGCGCGGCCGCGCGATGAAGAACACCGTGTCGGGATCGCGCTGCAAGAGACGGTAGAAGTATGCCGTCTTGTCGACATACACCACATCCTTTTCCCGCATCCGCTCAAACGCGGCCGTCGCTGTGACAATCTGCTTCATGCCGCATATTATACCAAACTTTGTCCCATCAGCCCGCGCGTCGGAGCAGACCGCATTCTTTGCCCGTCGGCCCATCGATCCACGCTTCGGGGCGGGAAGCTGCTCGCTCGGTCTCGTCGTTCAGGTTTGCGCTTCTCTCTGAAGACAATCAGCCAAATTCAGCCTGCCGTGCCTCGGCGAGACAATTGGTTGCGGTCGAAACCACGCCGACGCCAGCAAACCTTCGCTCCTCACTCGCGCCACTTCCCGCCCCTCCGCGCGACGCCGCTGGCCCGGAGGAGCCGACAGTCGCGCGAGAGGACGAAGAGGATCGCCCATCGCCTCAGGGCTTTCGCTTGCCGAGACACATCTCGCCGAGGGGAATGTCTCGTTGCGTCAGATAGACTGACGTGTGGCGATGGCGGCGATTCCTCGAAGGACGGTTCGCGCGATCTGTCGGGCCGACGGGCCACGAATTATTTGATATACTTTCGCCCATGAGCAAGACCGTCCTATTCTTCTGCGGCGAACACAGCGACGTCGCCCTGCGCAAGTACGCCGGGATCTGCGCGTTCGGCCAGCGTCGGAAATGGAACGTGCGCTTCGTCCACTACCTCGCCGACGCGACGTCCTTCCGCGACACGTGCGCGACCTGGCGGCCGGACGGCATCATCACGGACAACGCCGCCTATGCGTCCGCCCGCGATGCGGACGTCCCGACCGTCTTCATCGACGCCAAGAACGCCGACAAGCCACGCGTCTGGCCCGGCGTCTATCACGACCCGCGCGCGGCGGCGCGGCTCGCCGCCGCCGAATTCGCCCGCCTCGGCCTCCGGCATCTCGCCTACCTGCCGCCCGCCGAGGGCTGCGCCTGGTCGGACGAGCGGCTGGACGAGTTCCGCAAGGCCGCGACGGCCTCCGCGCACGAGGTCGCGGTCTTCCACAAGCGGCGGACGGAGAATGTCACGCCCGACTACCTGCGTCGCCTCCAGGACTGGGCGCGCGCCCTGCCGAAGCCCTGCGGCGTCTTCGCCGCGAACGACCGGGCGGCGGACGTCTTCCTCTCGCTCTGTCCGCTCGCGGGCGTGAAGGTTCCGCAGGAGCTCGCCGTCATCGGCGTGGACGACACCGCCGGCATCTGCGAGAACACGTTCCCGCCGCTGACGAGCGTCGCGCCCGCGTTCAAGAGCTCGGGCACGATGGCCGCCGAGCTGCTGGACGCGCTGATGTCCGAACGCACGCCCGTCGCGCGCACACTCCTCTTCGGCGCCGTCGGCCTCACGCGCCGCGATTCCACGAAACGCCTCTACGGACGCGCGACCGAACTGCGCAACTCGCGCGACCTCATCCACCGCGAGGCCTGCCGGGGGCTCAAGGCGCGCGACGTGTTCGCGCATTTGAAGGGCTCGCGGCGCAACGCCCAGATCCAGTTCAAGGCGACGACCGGGCGCACGGTGCTCGAAGAGATCAAGAACGTGCGCCTCCGGCTCGCGAAGCGGCTCCTGCAGACGACATCGCTCTCGCTCGCCGAGATCGCGGCGAAATGCGGCTACGCCTCGTCCTCGCACCTGCGCAAGATCTTCGAGAAGCGCATGAAGACGACGATGGGCGCCTGGCGCAAGGCCCACCGCACAGACGTCAGCTGACAGCCGCCGAAATCTTCCGCGCGCGAATGTTCCGTCCTGGCCGGGTTCAGCGCAAGGCAATCGTCTCCAGCGGCGCGAGAAGCCGCGTTTCGCGCGTGCCGTCGGGCCAAGCCAGCGTCAGGCGCGCCGGATGGCGCGTCCAGTTGGACGCGAAGCCGATGCGTTCGCCCTTCCGGTTCTGCCAGAACGACGTCAGCACCTCCGTCGTGTCAATCGCGCTGCCGCCCTGCATCAGCCGCGCGGGCGCCGACTCGCAGCGCACGAACGGACGGATCATGAACCCCTCCAGCAGGAAGTCGAGATGCCGCTTGCGGAGGTCATTGAGCCGTCGCACCAGTCCGATCAGCGGCGCCTGCTCCGGCACGCCCCGCTTCCAGTCCACGCCCCAGGCGTGGGCGAGCTGCCCGTCCGGGCCGAGGACGACCGCGAGCATGTCGCCGTAGTGGAACGCCCGCGTCCAGCGGTAGAGCGGATCGTAGGTGTGGCCGATCTGGTTGCCGGAGAAGTTGCACATCCATTCGTGGAAGACGAACGAGACGCCCGGCACGGGCTTGCCGAAGCTGATGCCGTTGCCCTCGCGCGAGTCGTTGTAGAAGAGGTTGCGCACATACGGCGTCGCCGCACACCCCTCGCAGCCGAGCGTCATCTTCGACCCGCAGCCGTCGATGACGTCGAACATCCGCTGCTGGAGCGCGAGCATCGCGTCCGTCTGCCACGCGCCGGGCACGGACGGATGGGCGTGGTGCCGCGCGTAGCAGAGCAGCGCCCCGCCGCCGATGTTCTGGTCGAAGAACTGGCAGTAGTCGAGCCCGAAGGACGCCATCTTGCGCAGCTCGTCCGCCAGCGTCGCGACCGTCCAGTCCTCCGTCAGGCACATGTCGTACCCGAAGCGCTGGGCGTGGCGGTCGTTGCAGATCGTCGCCTCGATCTCGCCGCGCGGCCCGCGCATCATGTGGCGCGCGAGCCCTTCCCGTTCGAGCCGTTCCTTCTGCGAGTAGCCGTTGATCGTGCTTTCCTGCGTCCACGCCGTGCCCGAACAGTAGACGCCGAGGAGATCGCCGCGCGCGTGCAGGGCGTCGCGCAGGGCCGCGAGCGCCTTCTCGCCGCCGAGCGGCGGCCAGACGTATGGCGGACACCACGGCGCCGTGCCCTCCCAGTGCATCAGCAGGGCCATGATCTTCGCGTCGAACGCCTTTCCGTACTTCTCGACGAACGGCATCACGTTCGTGTACGGGTAGTAGAGGTTCGTCGCCATCGGCTCCGGCCCGTGGTCGATGCCCTCGCCCTGCACGGGATAGATCAGGTTGACCGGCGAGTCGTAGGCCCACTTCGGACGCGGCGGCGGCTGGTCGAACCCCGGCAGCCGCCGCACCCAGTCGCGGTAGATCTCGCACGCCTCCATCCAGCCGCCGTCGTAGGGCCGGACGACATACGCAAACGCGGGCCGCCACGCGCCGTCCGCCGCGAGGTCGCCGCAGAACGTCTGGAGCGAGAGTCGGATGCGCGCGTCCGTCACGCGCTCGTACTCGACGCCCTTCGGCGTGTGCCGGTCGTCCTCGGCGGCGAAGTAGACGCCCTTCCCGTCACGGTAGGCGGCGAGGAACTGCATCTGGCAGCTGCCCGGATAGAGCGAGCCCCACGCCTTGCGGCGCGGCGTCCAGCCGAGCGGACGGTACTCGTTCCACGACCCGATCCGCTCGCGCAGGGCGTAGTCCGTCACTTCGCACCCGTCGTAGAACGGCCAGTAGAGCGTGTCGGACGCCGAGATGCAGAGCTGCGGCCCGTCGAACCATTCAAGCCGCCGCCCCGCCGGGATTCCCGTCACCTCCGGCCTGAACGAGAACCGGCCGTCGGCGCACGTGACGCGCAGCGTCACGCGAAGGCCGCTCCGATGCGTCCACGTCAGGCGGTCGCCGTCACGCGCGAACGCGCAGTCGGACGACCGCAACCGCATCGCAAGCCCCTTCTCGTCCAGAAGCTGCAGCGTGAACGCCTCGTCCGCCGGAACGGCGCGCTCGCCCCCGTCGGACGTTCGCAGCGACAGGATCGCACCCGACGCGGGCGACAGCGCCAGCGTGGACTCGCCGGACACGAAGCGGATCGGCGCCGCGCTTCGTTCGAGCCTGAGGTAGCCGCTCGGCGGCACGTTCAGCCGATGCAGGCCGGGCGGCACCTGCCGGACGCCCTGCCGGACGCCGAACGTGTCGAAGGCCTCCACCGCGCACGCCGTCCCGACATCCACGACGAGCGCCGCCGCCGGCGTCGCGTTGAGGATGTAGACGTCCTTGCCGCCGTCGGGCACGGGCACGACGGTTTCGGCCGCGTAGACGCCGACGACGCGCTCGCGTCCCGTCTCGCCCGCCAGCGTCGTGTAGTTGGCCTCGGGATGGTGCGCGGCAAAGCGGCCGAACAGCAGCGCCTCGCGGTGGTCGAGCGAGAACTTCACCCAGTGCGCGAGCATCTTGCGGTGCGCGTCGGGCAGGTCGGCGAACGCGGGCGAGTACTGGACGACGCCGAAGATCGCGTTTAGCGCCTGAAGCGCGGCGTCCTCCGCCGTCGCGTGCCGCGCGTCCCACGCGAGCATGTCGGAATGGACGGCCGTGCCGGGGCACGTGAGGCGCAGCGCCGCGATCGCCGTGCGATTGGCCCACGTGTCGCCGGGACAGTCCGCCACGCGCATCAGGTTGCCGTACTGCCGGATGGCCGGGCCCGTGTAATGCTGACGAAACTCGATCAGCGCATCCGCCTTGATCTTCAGGAGCGAATCGCGCACCTCGCGGACCAGCCGTTCCGTCGCCTCCGCGACGTCGCGCGTGTCCATCCCCTTCCAGCCGGTCGCTTCGCCGGGATCTTTGCCGTCGTAGACCTTGAACGTGTCGAGGTAGTCGAGCTTGAAGCCGTCCACGTCCCATTCGCGCATCGCCTCGGCGCAGAGGCCCGACAGGCAGGCGCGCACCTCCGGGTAACGCGGATCGACGACGCCGAACTTCGGCGCGACGATGAGCATCTTGTCCTTGAACTGTGTCCACGCCTTCGACTCCTTGCCGACGTAGGGGAGCGCGTACCACATGATGTAGCGCAGGCCGAGCGCATGGACGCGCGCCACGTGCGCCTTCATGTCGGGGAACTTCGCGCGGCAGACCTCCCAGTCGCCCGCGTTGGCGTACTGGCAGGGCTCCGCCGTCTGCCACCCGTCGTCGACGATGACCGTCTTCATCCCGCAGGCGGCGGCCGCCGCGCATTCCGCCTCGACCGTCGCGGCGTCGATCCGCTCCTGGTGCGCGTACCACGTCGAGTAGACGGGGTCGTACGCGCAGACGGGCGCGTTCAGCGGCTTCGCGTCCGCCGCCGCCTGCATCCACCGCGCGGCGTCCGACACGGCCTCGTGCCACGGCACGGCGCGTGCATCGAGGCGCAGGAACGTCTCGTAGGACGCGCGTGCGCGCGTCGGCCCGTCGAACAGGCGGAACTCGCCCTGCACCGTCGCCGCGTTGTCCGTGCCGCCGACGAAGCGCACCTCCTCGCGCGATTCGGCGAGCGCGACCGTGAGCCGGTTGTCGTCGCCGTCGCCGATGAAGGCGTAGAGCGGCTGATAGTGTCCGAAACGGCTGACGAACGGCGAATCCCAGATCGGCGTCATGCGGGCGATCGGCGCCATCGGCGCGACGCTCTGCGACCCCGCATGCCAGAGGTGGCGGATGCCCGCGTTGGGGAAGCCGCGAAACGCGACGCGAAACGCCGGCGGTGCGGAAGCCGTGTCCGCAGACGCGGCGGACGCGGAAGACGCGGACGCGGCGATCTTCCAGACGGCGACGCCGGCCTGTTCGGACACTTCCTCCGTCCGAAACGTCCAGCCGCCCGGCTGCGCACAGACGACCTCCGGCACAGGCAGTTCAGCCGCCGAAGCCATCCCGGCGACCAACGTGACAAGAATTCCGCACATGATTCTCATTTTCATCTTTTCTGTTCCTTTTTACTTGATTCCTCAAGTTAGACAGCAAGCGACATCATCACTTTGGCGCTGCCGCGCGACCACGAAACGCATCTGCCGCGCGCGCAGCAGATGCGGCACGAACGCCGGCCTTCGGCCGGACACGAACGCGCGGCAACCGTCTGTCGAAACACGAAAGGCTTACGCCCCCACCGCGACGCTTCAAAGAGCGAAGTCCCTTACATAAGCCTACATGCGGAGGCCGAAGCGAAAGTCTCACACGGAGTGACGGAGGCACGGAGAGAAGTTTAAATAGTCGTCCACGTATCCCAATCTCCAGACCGTGCCGGAACTCCGTGGCTCCGTGCCTCCGTGTGAGACCAAGAGAACTCGACCGAGTTCCAATCTTCAACCTCTTACACCAACCGAACGTTCGAGAGGAATCGCGAAGCCTTTTCGTGCTTCGACGAACGAGCGGACAGTTTTCGTGTCCGCGCCTTGCGCGGCGTTCGTGCCGACGCGGCCGCGAAACCCCGAAGGGGGAGGACTCGCGAGCGACGGCGGACGATGCCGCAGGCATCAGGCCCGACGACGTTCGCGTGGCCTCAATCGCGTCCCGCGCGATTTCGCGGCTGCGTCGTTTCGTGGTCTGCGGCGCAGCCGCCAACTGACAAAAAACACTCACGCCAACCTCCTTCATCAATTGATGCGTTCGACGGTGAGGCCGTTCAGGAGGCGCGTCGTCGAGTTCGGCCGGTTCCAGTTGTAGAGATAGTAGTCGGGCGGGCTCGTGAAGTCGAGGTCGAGGTGTCCGTCTTCGCCGACCTCCACCTCGAACGACGGCGTGTACGGACGGTCGAAGTCACCGCCCTGCGCGACATAGAGGTCTGCATTGTCCAGAAGCGCCTTCCCGTTCGCCTTGACCGAGAAGATCCACCAGTCCGGCTTGAAGTCGCGCTTCCAGCCCGCCTTCAGGTAGAGCGTGACGCGGTAGCGTCCGGGACGCCCGACGTTGAACGAATAGCCGTCGAACGCAAACGCCTCGGTCTCGTACAGCGTCCTGTACTTCGTGGCCTTGACGGCATCGGCCTTGCGGGGCGCGCCGCCCTGCTGCGTCGCGCGCTTGCCGTAGTCGCCGTTCCACGCGACGTCGGGGAAGAAGAGGTCGCCGTCGATCGTCGTGTAGTCGGCCGTGCCGCAGTTGATGCGGAAGATCCCCCTGTCCATCAGCTTTCGTTCGGCGACGACGAGCGGCATCTGTCCGCACCGCGAGACGAAGCGGTTGAGCTCCTTGCGGAAGAGCGCGTTGTAGGCCGCCTGCATCCGGCCCTCGGCGACGAACTGCCGCGCGGACGCGAGGATCGCGTCTTCCCGCGCATGCGGAATGCCGTGCGCGTCAAACGTCCGCTGCGCGGCGGCGAGCTCCCCGAACCGCGCATCGTAGCACGTGCGGTCGATGCCCTTGACGGCCAGCGGCCCCAGGCGCGTCCGCCCGTCCAGCGTCTCGCGCGGAATCAGGAACGACCGCAGCTGATAGGGCTTCAGCGCGATCTCGCGGCCCGCCGTCCGCGCGCCGGACGAGAGGTCGATCATTTCGGGACAGCCCGCCGCCCCGAAGTCCACGACCGCCGTGAGGTCGCCGTGGTGGATGTTCACGACATAGAAGTAAAGCCCGTTCTTCGTCAGCCGGCAGCGCCCCGCGACGGGATCCGTCACGCCGCCCATGTCCGTGAAGTCCAGCGCGGGCAGGGCGCGGTAGGCCTTCGCCCACTCGCGCGCCTCGCGCTCGCGCCCCAGCGCATAGAGCGGCTGCTGACCCGTGCAGAGCTCCAGCACGTCCGACTTCGCGAGCACGTAGGCCAGCTCCATCAGCCACCAGCGCCCCCACGGCTTCACGTCCGCATCCTGGAACGCGACGGGAAACCGCTTCATGTCGAGCGAGCGCGTGAACGTCTCCCAGTAGTCGCCGCCCGAATAGAGCATCTTGAGCGATCCCTGCAGCCGCTTCACGCGCGCGAGCTCGGCGGCCTCCGGCGCGTAGAGCGTCTGCCAGCCGTCGTCCTCCTCGTAGCCGCGATGGAGCTTCCAGCGGAAGTTCGTCACGCTGCGCGACTGGATGAGCCCCGCGATGCCGGGAATCGCCAGCACGGCCTTCGCGTCCACGCCGCGATCGACGTAGCCCGCCGGCTCGTCCGGCGCGTGGACGTAGATCCGCATGGCCGGATTCGCCGCGCGCAGACGGCTCGCCAGCTCGCGGTAGAACGCCGTCGTCCGCGCCGCACGCCACGCGAGCCAGCGCGCGCGGACGGCGGGCGTGTTCGTCGCCGTGAGGAAGCCGTAGCGCGCAAGGAAGACGCCCTCCGCGCGCCCGCGCCCCTGCGGATCGTTTGAGGGCCAGATGCGCCCGTCGTTCCGTCCGACCTCGCAGTCGGACGGGAATCCGGTGCCCGTCTCCGCCGCGAAGGCGTTGACCGTCCAGTCGTCATAGCCGAAGTCGAGCCCGTGCCACGTGCCGAAGCCGTCCCACGCGACGGACGAGAGGCCGTTCGTCCCGTAGTGCCGCCGGATGTCGTCGAAGCTGCGGAAGACGAGTTCCCAGGCGGCCGGATTGGCGGGGTTGGCGAGATAGGAGCCGATATTGTAGAGGGGACGGTCAAGGCCGCGCCGGTCGAGCGTCAGCGCGCCGCGTTCCCGCAGGTCGCTTTCGGCAAGTCCGTAGAACGCCGCGTCCGGCGCGTTGTAGAGCGACATCTTGCCCGTGAACGCGATGCCGTTGCGGGCGAGCGCGGCGATCAGCTCGCCGAGCTGACCCTGGCTCGTCGGGAACATGCCGTTGCCCGACAGGACGCCCTCGCTCGCGCCGAACGTGCGGTAGTAGCGCAGGATGGGGTAGACGAAGGCGTTCTGCCCCGTGTAGTTGAAGTACTGGACGAGCCGGTCGAGGACGCCGCCGAAGGACGGGTCGGCGTCGACGTTCAGGTTGTTGTAGAACGTCTGGTCTTCGTCCACATGCCCGAACCGCCGCCCCTCCAGCCCTTCCGGCAGATTGAGGCGGAGACGCGGCCACGCCGGGTCAAGCGCATAGACGCGCAGCGCGGCGACGGCGGCCGGCCACCCGGCGACGAGCGTGCGCGCCTCGACGAGGAAGTTCGTCGACGGCGTGAAGACCGGACAGCGCATCGTCTGCATCCGTCCCGTGGACGGGAATTCGCGTCCCGCCTGAATGCCCTGCTGCAGGCGGTCGCGCACGCTGCTCACGCCCTCCGGGTAGAGGTAGAGCCCCATCGCGCGCGGCTTGTCGTCCGGCCAGTCGATCTCCAGCAGCAGCGGGCGTCCGCACCATTCGGGCGGCACGTGCAGGACGTCGCCCATGCGCGTCGCGGGCGTGCCGTCCAGCTCCAGGTAGGCGCCGGCGGACGACTGGGCCGGGCCGAGCGGCCCGTCCTTGTATTCCATGTCCTCGGCGCGGCGATAGGTCTTCTCGAAGAGAAGCGCGGTCGTTCGCCATTCGTCGTCGCTCGCCGGATCACCCGTGCGGTCGGTCGGACGCGCGAAGAAGACGTTCCGCGTCCGCCGGTAGGCGGGCCGCCCCGCGACCTGCACCGTCAGGCGCACGCGGCAGTCGCCGGCCGGCAGCGTCACGGGATCGGTCGCGAGCAGGGTCTCGCGTTCGATGCGGACGTTCTTCAGCGTCTTTTCCGCGACCTTCTCATACGTCGTCCGCGTCACGCGGAACGGGTTCGTCGCGTCTTCGCGGAAGCGGCTGATCCGCTCGACCGTCAGCGTGAAGTCGGCCGTCCCGGCGAGGTTCGTCTCGGACGCGACGGCGTTCGGGAGCATGAACGTGCCGCCGGGCGCGACGGTCACGGAGACGGGCGTCGGCCTGTCCGCCGGAAAGACGGAGTTGACGCACACGAAGTCGAACGGCATCCGCGCCCGGTAGGCCGCCTTGACCTCGTGGTTCGCGAGCGTCCGGCCGTAGAGGCGGAAGTCCGTCCAGCCCGCGTCCGGCTCCGTGCGGCGGCCCTTCTCGGGCACGACCGCGACCACGGTGTCCATGAAGTTGCTCGCCATGTTCCACTGCGTGCGCTCGCCGGCGGTGAAGTAGTTCTCGAACGGCTGGCCGTTCATGAAGAAGCGGCACGTCCCGTCGGGTCGCCACGTCACGGCCATGTGGAAGCTGTCGCCCTCGCCCGTGCCCTCGATGCGGCGGCGGTAGCCCTGCCAGTGGCCATCCGCCGTCAGGACGTCGAACGAGGGGAAGGCGCCGCCGAGGTAGAGCCGCGCGACGGTCTTGCCGGCCTTGTCGTTGAACGCGAGCAGCGGGCCGCCGAACCAGCCCATGATCGCGCCCTGTTCGCGCGTAAGCGTCCCTGCGGACACCTTCACGCCGTCCCAGCCGAGGCGGTCGACCGCCACAAGCGGCCCTTCTTCCGCCGCGCCGACAGCCAGCGCCCATGCACCCGCCGCCAACCCCATCATCGTTTTCATTGTCTTGCTCAACATGTTCTTTGACCTTGTGTTTTCATGAATGCTTTAGAGTAATAAGCCTTTTGATCGAGGCGCTGTCGCGCGACCACGAAACGCATCTGCCGCGCGCTCGCCTGACGGCGAGTGACTGGGCCGAGCCGTCGCCGCATCCCAAGCCTGACGGCTTGATGCGTCGCCGACACGCCCCAGCCAGCCCTTCGGGCAGACGCGCGGCAGACGCGGCACGAACGCCGGCCTGCGGCCGGACACGAACGCGCGGCAACCGTCCGTCGAAACACGAAAGGCTTACGCACCCACCTCGACGCTTCAAAGAGAGAAATGTCCCGCATGAGCCTACGTACTGACATCGAAACAATGAAAATCTCACACGGAGTGACGTATCCCCCGAACGCCGTGAGCCGCGTAAGCGGTCGCACGAGGGGTGAGGCACGGAGAAAAGCTTAAATTGCCGCCCTCGTATCCCAATCTCCAGACCGTGCTGGAACTCCGTGGCTCCGTGCCTCCGTGTGAGACCAAGAGAACCCGACCGAGTTCCAATCTTCAACCTCTTACACCAACTGAACGTTCGAGAGGAATCGCGAAGCCTTTTCGTGCTTCGACGGACGGACGAACGGTTTTCGTGTCCGCGCCCTGCGCGGCGTTCGTGCCGACGCGGCCGCGAAACCCCGAAGGGGGAGGACGCGCGAGCGGCGGCGGACGATGCCGCAGGCATCAGGCCCGACGACGTTCGCGTGGCCTCAATCGCGCCACGCGCGATTTCGCGGCTGTGTCGTTTCGTGGTCTGCGGCGCAGCCGCCAACCCCATCACCGCTTTCTTCATCATATTCCTCTTCGCCTTCATTTCGATTTTCTCCGTGCCTCCGTGACGCCGTGCGAGACTTCTCCCTTATTAGTCCTTCTCCACCTTCACAAGCGCGTTGTCGCCCGGCAGGAAGAAGCTCTTCAGCTCATACGGCTTCAGCGCGACGGCGCGCCCCTTCAGCCGCGCGCCGGTCGAGAGGTCCTCACAGGACACGCGCGCGAAAAGCCCCTGCTGACGGAACGCCAGCTTCGCCTTCACGCTCTCGCCCGCCGTGTTCGCGAGATAGAGGTACGTGCCGTCCTTCGCCTTGAACTGGCGGGCGACAAGCGCCGCCACGCCTGACGGCACGTCCGCGAACGGGACCTGCGGCAGCGCGCAGTAGGCTTTCGCGAACTCGCGCACGACGTCTTCGCTGCCGAGCGAGCCGAGCGGCTGCTGCCCGGTGTAGACGGACTGCGCATCGCCATGCGCGACCGCGCGGACGAGCTCCTTCAGGAAGTGCCGTCCCCACGGCTTGATGTCGGCGTCCTGGAAGACACAGTCGTAGGCCTTCGGATCCAGCGTGTTCACGCGCGTCTCGAAATAGGAGCCGTTGCAGATGACGGACGCCACGGCCCCCGACCGTGCGCGGATCGTCTCCAGCTGACGCCGGTAGTTCGCCTCGCCCGACGGCAGCGCCGGGTAGCCCCTGAACAGCCGCCACCGCGCCTGCGTCACGCCCCGGCTGACGCCGAAGCCGAGATTCGGGATCTTCGCCAGCGCGTCGAAGTCGAGGCCGTTCTCGACGTAGGCCTCCGCCGCATCGGCGTCATCCGCCTGGCCAAGCCCGATGATGAGCTTCAGGTTGGGGTTGGCCGTCCGCAGGAACGCGGCCAGTTCGGCGGCGAACGCCGTGACCTTTCCGGCCCGCCAGCGCAGCCAGGCGTCGCGGACGGCCGGCGTGTTCGTCGCCGTCAGGAAGTCGTAGCGCGCCCCGTAGCGCGACGCGCCCGCCAGGCGGCCGCAGGTCTTCTTCGGCAGGCGCGTGCGCGTCTCGCGCACGAACTGCGCCATCGTCCAGTCCTCGTAGCCGAGCTTCAGCGAGCGGAACGCGCCGAAGCTGTAACGCAGCGGATACGTCACCGCCATCACGCCATTCGTCGCGTTCGCGCGGATGAGGCCGCCGACGTATTCGAAGAACTTCGCCCGCGCCCACGGATGGATGAAGTTCGCCTGCTGGGCGCCGTTGACGTAGAGGTCGGGCGAGCGCCCCTCGAAGTCGTACGAGAGCGCGCCGCGCCGGTCCATCTCCGTCTCGGACAGGTGAAACCACTGGGCCTGCGGCAGGCCGCCGAGCTGGACGGCCGCGTCAACCCCGATGCCGTTCGCGCCCAGCGTGCGGATCATGTGGCCGATCTCGCCCTCGCGGTACGGGAACATCCCGTTGCCCTCCGACCCCTCGACCGGGCCGTAGGTGTACGTGTAGCGCGCGATCGAGTAGTTCAGGGCGTTCTGCCCCGTGTACTTCAGGTAGCGCACGAGCTCCGGCAGGACGGCCGCCGTCGACGAGCCGACCGTGTCGACGTTCAGGTTGTTGTAGAACGTCTGGTCTTCGTCCGAATGGCCGAAACGGCGCGGCGCATACCCCTTCGGCGCGCGCACCGCCAGCACGGGCAGCGGCTCGACGAGCGCGGAGAGGCGAATCTGCGCAACCGCCGCCGGAAAGTTCGTGATCATCGTCCGCGCCTCGAAGAGCATGTTCGTCGCCGCGAAGAACACGAGATACCGCTGCGTCTGCATCCGCCCCGTGTTCGGGTATTCCGCCCCCGCCTGTATGCCGCCCTGCAGCCGGTCGCGGATGTTCGTGCCGTAGCCGTTCGTCGGCTTGTAGAGGTAGAGGCCCATCGAGCGCGGCTTGTCGTCCGGCCAGTCGATCTCCAGCAGCAGCGGCTTGCCGACCCAGCGGGGCGCGAGGCCGATGACGCAGCTCATGCGGTCGCCGTTCTCCGACCCCGCCTCCAGGTATGTCCCGGCGGCGGACGTCGCCGGCCGCGCCTCGCCTTTCCGCAGCGGCATGTCCGACGGCTGCGCGAACGTCCGCGACCAGAGGCGTTCGCCCGTCTGCCACGCCGCGTCCGACGGCGGCACGTCGGCAAGGCGCCGCACGGGCGCCGCGCTGAAGGTCAGCGTCCGCTGATAGGGCGACGCGCCGCCAAGCCCCGGCACGGACACGCGCGCGACCAGCACGTAGTCGCCCGCCTCCGGCAGGACGAGCGGCCGCGTCGCGAGGTCGCGCGTCGCGTCCACGCGCAGGCCGGCGAGCCGCGTCACGCCGTTCGGGACGGGCTCCGTCCAGCGGCGCGTCACCTTGGCCGGATATTTCGGGTCCTTGCATTCGTGGCGGCAGCGGCGGACTTCCAGCTCGATGTCGGCCGTGCCCGTCACGTTCGTCGCCGCCTCGACGGGATTCGGCAGCGTGAATGTGCCGCCGGGCGCGATCTTCGCCGTCACGCGCACGGGCTCGCCGGACGGGAAGACGGATTCCTCGAAGACGAGGTCGAACGGCATGCGCGCACGGTAGGCGGCCACGATCTCGCGGTTCGGCACTTCGCGCCGGTAGACGCGGAAGTCCTCGACCGCCGGCGCGAGCCGCCGGTTCGTCCCCGTCCGAAAGCGGACGGTGCGCGCCTGTGCGAGGTCGTTGCCGAACATCAGCCAGGAGAACCGCTCGCCGGCCGTGAAGCCGGTGTTGTAGGGAAGGCCGTTCACGAAGAAGCGCGCCTGCCCTGTCGGAAACCACGCGAAGGCCAGGTGCACCCAGTCGCCGTCGCCGTTGGCGCGCGGCGTGCGCCGCACGAAGTCGAGCGCCTTGCCGCTCTCCGTGCGCACCTTGAACGTCGCCCACGGCACGGACAGCCCCGTCGACAGCACGACGCCGTTCGTCGCGTCAAGGAAGTCGCAGACGTAACCGTTCACGTCTCGGCGCACCCAGTACATGACGGCGCCGGCCTCGCCGCTCAGCGGCGCGTCCAGCGCGTAGACGCGGTTCGTCGCACGGTCTTCGGGCGTCGCGGACGGCACGGACAGCACCGGCTTCTTCAGCGGCTTCCAGGTGGCCGTCGGCAGATCAGTGACCGTCAAGTCCGAGATCTCGACGTCCTCGTTCCAGGAGTAGAAGGACACGTGCGAGAACGGCCCCAGCGCCTTCGGCTCCATCATGACGCGGCGTCCGTCGATCGAGACGGCGAAGCCGTGTTCCGTGAAGTCGAATGCGATTCGGTAGGGATGCGGCGAGGCGCTCGGCGGCGCGGTGAACTTCGGCTTCTGGTCCACGCCGAACGAGCGCAGGAGCAGCGTCCCGCGCGGCGAGGTGAAGTCGAGCCAGAACCCCGAGCCGTCCGCCCGGAACGTCGCGGTGTTCCCCGCCGCGTCGCGGCCCGAGATTCCCCAGTGATGGCCCGGCGCGCCGGGACGTGATCCGTGCTGCCGCGCGACGAGCGAAAGGCGAAACCGCTTGCCCGTGCAGTCGGGCAACCCCTTGAGGCTGTTGATGCCGCCGTACATGCCCTTCGACCGGACCGACCGCCCGTCCGCGCTGACGACCCAAGCCTTCCGGAGGTTCGGCCCGATGTCCGCCGCCGTCCGAAAGTCGACGGCCCCGCCCGACGCCGCAGCCGACGCAACCCCGAAAAGAATTCCGCATACGATTCTCATTTTACTTTTCAGTTCCATTCAGATTTGTCATGTTGAAGACCGAGCCGCCGTTCTGGCGCTGTCGCGCGACCACGAAACGCATCTGCCGCGCGCTCGCCTGACGGCGAGTGACTGGGCCGAGCCGTCGCCGCATCCCAAGCCTGACGGCTTGATGCGTCGCCGACACGCCCCAGCCAGCCCTTCGGGCAGACGCGCGGCAGACGCGGCACGAACGCCGGCCTTCGGGCGGACACGAACACGCGACAACCGTCCGTCGAAACACGAAAGGCTTATGCACCCACCTCGACGCTTCAAAGAGCGAAGTCCCTTACATAAGCCTACATGCGGAGGCCGAAGCAACGAAAGTTTCACACGGAGTGTCGTATCCCCCGAACGCCGTGAGCCGCGTAAGCGGTCGCTCGAGGGGTGAGGCACGGAGAAAGGCTCAAACAGCCGCTCACGCCACCCAATCACCAGACCGTGCCGGAACTCCGTGGCTCCGTGCCTCCGTGTGAGACTATGCGAATCAACCTGAGCTTCAACCGTCAAGCCAATTGGCCTCTTATGCAAATTCATCGTTCGAGCAGAGATGCGAAGCCTTTTCGTGCTTCGACGGACGAGCGGACAGTTTTCGTGTCCGCGCCTTGCGCGGCGTTCGTGCCGACGCGGCCGCGAAGCCCCGGAGGGGGAGGACGCGCGAGCGGCGGCGGACGATGCCGCAGGCATCAGGCCCGACGCCGTTCGCGTGGCCTCAATCGCGCCCCGCGCGATTTCGCGGCTGTGTCGTTTCGTGGTCGGCGGCGCAGCCGCTCGACAAGCGTGCGCGACAAGAGGTCTCCAAGCCTTGAGGACGCTCCAGGACGCGAGCGCCCGCACGTAGTGATGGCCGCATTCCGCCTCGTCGAACGGGTTGCGCTTCACGCCGTCATAGCGCGCACGAATGTCGGCGACGACCCGTTCGGCAGCCGCCCAGTCGCCAGCCTGCGCCAAGAGCGCCGCGACGACGTACTCAAAGCCCGTCATCGTCTCGCGGTAGTAGGGAAACGGCGAGCGCGGCAGACGCCCCGGCGGATACCACGCCATCCGCAGGGACGTCTCGCCCGCAAGCGCATACGACCGCATCGGGTTGAACGTCGCATCGTCCGGTGCCTTGCGGCACTTCTCCAGAATCGTCGCGAGCGTCGTCCGCGCATGTGCCGGATCCGCGACAGGCCCCAGTCCCACCGCGCGCGCGGCGAAGTCGCCGACAAGCTGATCGACGAGACAGCCCGCGCCCAGCTGAAAGTCGGGGTTCGTCAGGTCTTTCGCGCCCATCGTCGGATCGCGCAGACCATCCGCGACCTTGCCTTTCGGCGGCACGATGCGATGTTCGTAGTAGCGACCGTTGAACAGGTTCCGCTCCGTCCACGCCGCGCCGCGCGCCGCCAAGGCGCGGCAGTCCGCCGCAAATTCCCTTTCGCCGCAGGCATCGGCCATCTCGGCGGACGCCTTCAGGGCGGCGAGGTAAAGGAACTCCATCTGCGGATTCGGCCCGTAGTATTCGACATCCATCGTATTGTGCTGGCACCCTTCCATGACGCCGTCACGGTCGGCATCCCAGCCTCCCTCAATCCACGCGAAGGCGAGCGCCCGGCGGATGGCCGGCCCCGTCTTCCGCAGCCAGTCGCGGTCACCCGTCTTCCGTCCGTATTCATAGGCCTTGACGATCGTCTGCATCTGCCCGTCCGCACAGGCGACGCCAAGGCCGTTCGTGTTCGCCGCGAGCGGCAGTTCGACACGGAAGCGCATGTGCCCGTTCGGCCTGAGCTGAGGGCCAAAGGCGTTGTCGAGCATCGAGCGCGCGAGCTCCGGCCACAGGTCGACGAGGCAGTGTTCATACCCCCAGACGTGCGTGCAGCTGCCAAAACAGCTGCCTTCGCGATCCATGCACCCTTCCCAGCCGAAGAAATGCCCGTCCGGCGTCCGAAAGCACGTCTCGCTCCGCAGCGCCGGGAGGTTGAAGAGCGCGGCTTCCTTGACGACGGCGGGCGCGGACGTCTCCAGCACGTCCTTCACGAAAGCGACCGTTGCCGCCTCCAGCTCCGGCAGGGACTGCCACAGTCGCGCGGCGGCGGCCGCCGCCGTCGGATGGCGCGTCGCATACCAGTTGCCGATGCGGTCTTCGGGCTTGGGGTTCTGCAGGTCGGCGTGCCACCGCAGGCGGTTCGGGAAACGCCACGCGAGGACAAACGGAACCGACCGCTCTTCACCGGGCTTTAGCTCGATCGCCACACACACTTGCGCGAGGTGCGTCGGACATGTCGCCGTCGAGTCGCTCTTCGGCGTGTCGCCGACGTCGCCCTGCGCGACAAGACGCGACCAGGCGCGATCCATCGCGACGCCCCAGCCCGGCTCGCGGAGATCCGTGGCCGTCGTCACCGATCCCGCCGTCCGAGGCGCCAAGAGCGCACATTCGCCATCCGACGGATGCAGGGGGAAGAGCCGGTTCTTGCCCGCAAGGACGACGCCCGTCAACTCGTCCGCCGAACAGGCCGCCTCGTGCCGCGCGGCCACTCGGTCATTCGGGGCTTCGCCCGGCACGACACCGGCGAAATTGACGAGCGTCGCGGCGACCGAGACCTTCAGGGGGCTTCCTGTCGTGTTCTTGAGACGCCACCGCAAGAGGACGGCCGGAAGGCCACTCGCGTCCGCGTCGCCGGGCACAAGCGGATTCATCGCCTCAAGGCGCGCCTCGACCGGCACGTTCGGATCGGTGAGCGCGACCTGGGCGAGCGGATACGCCGCCTGGAAGACGGCCTTCGCGAAACGCGGAAACCCCGCATTCGGCGCACGGCAGCCGAGGGCACCGTCAAACTCGTCCGGGAAGAGCGGCCCTTCCAGAAGACGCGCCGCCTTCTGCCCGTCCGCCGTTTCCCAGCGCAGGACGAAGGACGGATGGAAGACGGGCGTCCAGTTGGACGTCGCGGGCGTGAAGCCTTTCGCCGGACGGTTCTGCACCTCCCAGTCGACGAGGCCGCCGCGTCCCGAAAGCGAGATCGTGCCCGTGCCGAGGCCGCCCAAGGGCATCTTGACCTGCCGCAGGGCCGCGCCCGTGTAGGTCTTGAGAACGGGCCACGCGGACACGCCGCCATTCGCCCTTTCGGCGACCGCCGCCAAAGCCGCAGCCCCTTCGCCCGATGCCGCAACCGACGCCACCCCGAAAAGAATTCCGCACAAGATTCTCATCTTACTTTTCAGTTCCCTTCAGATTTGTCATGTTGAAGACCGAGCCGCCGTTCTAGCGCTGTCGCGCGACCACGAAACGCATCTGCCGCGCGCTCGCCTGACGGCGAGTGACTGGGCCGAGCCGTCGCCGCATCCCAAGCCTGACGGCTTGATGCGTCGCCGACACGCCCCAGCCAGCCCTTCGGGCAGACGCGCGGCAGACGCGGCACGAACGCCGGCCTGCGGCCGGACACGAACGCGCGGCAACCGTCCGTCGAACCACGAAAGGCTCACGCCCCCACCTCGACGCTTCAAAGAGAGAAATGTCCCGCATGAGCCTACGTACTGACATCGAAACGCGGAGAAAACCTCAAACAGCCGCTCACGCCACCCAATCACCAGACCGTGCCGGAACTCCGTGGCTCCGTGCCTCCGTGTGAGACTATGCGAATCAACCTGAGCTTCAACCGTCAAGCCAATTGGCCTCTTATGCAAATTCATCGTTCGAGCAGAGATGCGAAGCCTTTTCGTGCTTCGACGGACGAGCGGACAGTTTTCGTGTCCGCGCCTTGCGCGGCGTTCGTGCCGACGCGGCCGCGAAGCCCCGGAGGGGGAGGACGCGCGAGCGGCGGCGGACGATGCCGCAGGCATCAGGCCCGACGCCGTTCGCGTGGCCTCAATCGCGCCACGCGCGATTTCGCGGCTGCGTCGTTTCGTGGTCTGCGGCGTAGCCGCCCGCAACGGTTGTCTCATTCTCGCGTCCACGATCCGATCCCTACCTCCCTCACACAAGCGGATCATAGCGCATCCAGTCCGACGCGATGGGCGCGCCCGGCGTTCCGAACGTGTTGTACGGCGTCACGACGGCGCGCGCCTGCCACCGGAACGGCACAAGCGACCGCGCAAAAGCACAGCGGTTCACCGCGACATCCTGCCCTTCCGGCAACAGCGCGCCGACCGAGTAGACGCGCTTTTCCTGCGCGACACGCGCGACGTCCGCCGTCCTGACCTCCAGCCGCACGCTGAAGTCGAGCGCGCGCGCCGCCGACGCCGAGCCGTGCAGTGGCGGAAACGTCACGTCCAGCCACGCGCCCTTCTCCGTCTTCCGCTCGGTGACGCAGGGCCGCACGTCCGTCGGGAAGCGCGGCGGCGGACACGTCGCGCGGCGACTCTCGATCGCGTAGGGCCGGCCGCGCGCAATCGGCCACGGCAGGACCCAGTCCGGCCCCAACGCCGCGCCGAGCCGGAAGTCGCGACGCCGGATGACGATCTCATCGTCGTAGACCTCGACAATCATCCCCTGCTTCGGCAAGTCCGTGTCCACGCAGCCGACGGCCTCCCGGTCGCCCGACCAGCCGAAGTTGTCCCGCCCCGGCAACGCGCCCGCCATCGCCCCGCTCGGACACGCGGACGTCCCGATGGACGTGAACGCGCCCTGCCAAATCGAGCGCTCGTCCGTCAGCGTGAAATGCGAATGCCCCGAAAAGGCGATGCCGTTCGGAAACGCAGCCAACCAAGGCGTCGCGAGGCCCGCATCGTCCGTGCCCCAGCCCTCGATCACGCCGTCCGTCAGGCCCGCGTAGCACGTGCCTTGCGGATGGTTGTGCTGGACGAAGAAGAACGGCTTCTCGCCGGCGAGTTCGCGCCCGTGCGCGCGGAAGAAGTCCGGCAACGGGTCCTTCTCCTTCAGCATCCGGCTGTGCCAGTGGTTCAGCACGACCTTGTAGCCCTTGACTTCCTTCAGGACGACTGGCGCGAACGGCTCGCCGAACAGCTCCGGCCACATCTTCGCACGGTTGAAGACGTAGCTTTCCGTCACCGTCGCGGGATCGGGCGTCGCGTTCACTTTCGGCCATTCGGGACGGTGGTAGAACCAGCCGTCGACATCGTGGTTGCCCGTGATGAACAGGCGCTCGACAGGCTCGCCATCCGACCGCCGCCCATTCGGGAAGGCCTCGTTCCAGACGTCCGCAACGACTTTCAGCTCCGCAAAGACGCCATTGAAGCCGAGGTCGCCAGCGATGACGACGCCGTCCACCCGTTCGGCGTCAAACGTCCGCAAGGCCGCGCGAAACCAGTTCGACCGCTCGCGCGACGGCACGTGGATGTCGGAGATGACGCCCAGCTTCAGGCGCAGCGCCGCGCGACGTGTCGCGCCCCGCAGGGAAAAAGGCAACGTGCCGACAGCGGCCAGCGCGCCCAGCGAAAACGTCCGCCGCGTCATTTCGCCCCCTCCGCCTTCACGTCGACCCGGAACCCGAAGACCGGCAGCCCGTCGTCCGCACGGCAGAAGTTCGGCGCCGGATGGAAGCTCGTGTAGGCGTACTGCACCGCCGTCGGCGCGGCGACCTCCGGCGACGCGACGCGCACCGTCGCGTCCGGTCGCAGCTCGGCCTCGGCCCAGAACCAGCGGCCCGCCGCGTCCTTCAGCGCCCACAGCCGCTCGTTGAACGCGCCGCCGCGCGCCGTCAGCCCCGCGCCCGTGTCGCGGAACGAGACGACCACTGCCGCGCCGTCGCGCACCGCCGCCTTCACGCGAGGGCCCGGACGCTTCGCCGCGTCGCCGTAGGCCACGCGCAGCGCCTCGTGCGCAAGCCGCTCGCCGACGGTCCTCTTGTCCTTCGGATGGATGTCGGAATGCTCGCCGACGTCGAACGTGCAGGCGACGCCCGTGTGCGGACAGTCGAGAAAGTCGCTCTGCATCTGGCGGAACGCGGCGTAGCCGACGACCTTCCAGCCCTCCGTCTTCCAGTCGGCGTTCAGGTCAAACGACTTCCAGAAGTCGTCCGGCAGCGGATGCTCCGGGTTGTGGCGGTAGTAGGACGAAAGCGCCGTCAGGCAGAACGGCAGCGCCTCGTCGCGCCACGCGGCGCGCCAACCGTCGATCAGTTCCTTCTGGAGCTTCCGGTAGCGTTCGGCGTCGCCCGCGTCGGATTCGCCCTGGTACCAGATGACGCCTTTCACGTTCAGCGCCGTCACGGGCGCGAGCATGGCGTTCCAGTACGCGCCGGACGCGGGCAGCCACGACGCGATCGCGCTCCCGCCCCAGTTCGCGTGGACAAGGCCGATCGGCACTTTCCGCCCGCCTTCGCGCAGGACGCGCCGCAGGCTGTCGGCGAAGTAGAACCCGACGGCGGACGTGTTCGCGACGGCCTCCGTCGACGTGAGCGGACGCCACGCGGGCCGTCCCGAGAGCGTGTGGCACGGCCCTTCGGCGCAGGCCGCGTTCGCGACGCGCAGCAGCCGGATGCCATCGTCCCGGTAGGATACCGCAATCTTGTCGCCGTCCTTCAGGCGCGTGTAGGGCCGCGCCGGATCCCAGACGGGGAACTCCATGTTGCTCTGTCCCGTCGCGAGCCATACGTCGCCGACGAGGATGTCGGTGAAGACGAACTGCGGCCCGCGGCTCGGCTGTGTCGCAAACGTCATCGTGTACGGCCCGCCGGCCCGTTCCGCCGGAAACGCGAGCGTCCATTCGCCGTTGGCCGACGCCTTCGCCAGGACCTTGACGCCATGGAAGTTTCCTTCGACGTCCGCGCCCGCCGGCGCCGTGCCCGTCACGCGAATCGGCTTGCCGCGCTGCACGACCATGTGGCTGCCGTAGACATTGCGCACCGTAAACGGAACGCCACATTCTCTCCGTGCCTCCGTCCCTCCGTGTGAACCCTCGCTGAACCGCACGGGGCCGATCAGGCCGGACGGCAGGTAGGGGTGGCCCGCGTTCGGCCCCGCCAGAACCCAACGCCCGAGCGACTTGCCGTTGCCGCGCGCCTCGTAGACGAGCGCATTGAGCCATGTCGTGGTCACGCGCACCTCCAGCTCGTTCCGCCCCGCCTTCACGGCCGATGCCGGAATCCGGCAGGCGTTCGGCGCCGTCCAGAGCGTCGCGACCGGCGTGCCGTTCACGGCGACCTCGGCCACCGTCTCGACGCGGCCGAGATCCAGGTCCAGCGCGTGCGGTTCGCGGCAGTCGAAGGTCGCCCGATAGACGCACGTGCCCGAAAAGCCGCGCACTTCCTCCGGCACGTTCGGCAGTTCCGCGAGCGACTTCAGATCCTTCAGCGCGAACGGCTCGCACGTCACGCCGTGGCCGGACGGAAACGCCACCGTCCAGTCCGACAGGGCGACGGACGGCCCGTCCGCCGCGTCCGACGCGGCCACCGTCGTTCCCTTGGGCGGCCGCGCGTCGCCAAACAGCACGAAGCACGACTCGTTCGCCGCGAGGCGCAACGCGACCTCCGTCCGCCCGCCAACCGTGCGCGCCTCGGCCGCACGCACCGTCCCAGAAACGGGATCGTAGACGCGCGGATTCCCCGTCGCGGCGAACGTCACGCGCCCGTCGAACGGCGTGTCCGCCTGTCGGGGGCAGACGAAGAAGACCGCCCCGCTTCCGACAGCCCGCTTCAGCCACAGGACATCCCCCTCGACCGTGCGGCCGGCGGCACGGCAGACCTCCGACAGCGCGTCCGCATCGCTGCGCACGATCCGCGCGCCCGCCCGCTCCAGTTCGGCGAACCGCTTCGCCGTCGCGGGCAGAAGCGCCACGCTGTCCGGCACGTAGACGAACCGCCAGGAGGCCCCTTCGGACGTGACGAGCCGTCCGTCCCGCACCGACAGCCGTTCCAACAAGGTGTCCTGGTTGAGGAAATCAAAGGAAAGTCCGTCCTGGTACGGGGCGGCCTCCCCGTCCGGCCGCGCGTCCAAGTCGTCGCCGAGATACCAGAGAAAGTCGTTCGCGGGCGCACCCGCCTCCAGGAGCGCGTTGCACCGCGTCAGGTAGGCGGAGAAATGCCGCATCTGCGGCCACCACGTCTGCGTGCGCAGGAACGGTGAGCCGATGCCCTGTCCGAAGCTGGTGCCGGGACGCCGCTCCGCGCCCTTCGCGTACGGATTGTGCGTGTAGGTATGGAAGACGAGGTGCGTCACGCCGCGCGCGAGGTGTTCGTCGGCGATGCGCTTGAAGAGACGCGGCGACTCGTTCCAGCTCAGCTCAAAGCTCGTGAACGCCTCCGCCGCGACACGCCGCTTGCCGTACAGGTGCGCCGCCGAGACGCAGGGACGCACCGGCTTGTTCTGCCAGCTGCCGACATAGCCGTCGTCGCGGTGCGGATACCAGAACTCGCACATTGGCGTGTCGGCCCATTTCCAGTAGCGCAGGATGTCCCCCGGCAGGACGTCCCCGAACGCCGTCTCGTATTGGCAGGTGAGGCCGCGTTCCTTCGCCAGTTCCGTCATCCGCCGATAGAAGTTGCGCTCGATCAGCGTCGAGACGGCGTCGCGCCAGTCGCGGAGAAAGTCCCGCGTCGCCTCGCCGCCGTCGATCACGTAGCCGAAGAGCGCGGGCAGGCGGCGGCGCACGTCGTAGCCCTTCAGGTCGCGGAAATAGTCTTCCATCCGCCACGTCCAGTCGGGCCGCCACGCCTCCCAGCTGTCGAGCAGGATGCCGTCCATCCCGACGGACGCAAGCGGGCCGTCCAGCAGCCGCCCGACATAGCCCCTGAAGTTCGCCTCGATGCCGCGCGGATCGAGCTTGTCGCACTCCCAGCCCGTCGCGCAGTCGGGCGCCGGGCCGTTCTCGAACCCCGAATTGACGTGACCGACGCGCAGCAGCGTCCAGTCGCCCGGCGGCAGCGCGCCCGTGAAGACGCCGTTGGCCGTCTCGGCCGTCACGTCCCGAATCGCGTCAAGCGCAACGACGTCCCGCGCCGAAAGCGTGTCTGCGCCGCGCACGAGCGCACGCAGGGAACTTCCCGCAAAGGCCTCCCAGTTGTCGAGACGCGCCCCTGCGTAGAAACGCACGAAATCGAGATGCACGGGATGCGAACCCGAAAACGCGAGCCGCAGCCGCCGCGTCGGGCAAGCCCGAAGCGCGACGCTCTGCAGTCCTTCCGTCGGCAGGTATTCCTCCCAGTTTCCGCGCGGAATGTCGCGGTCGGCGACGGTCGCCCACGTGCCGTCCGCCCGTTCGGCGGACACGACCAGACGCAAGTCCGGTTCGCACACCCAGGCCTGCTGGGCCATGCGGGCGACGGACGGCAGCACGAGGGTGCGCACCGTGACGGGTCGGTCGAAGGCGAAGTCGAGCGTCTGCGGCTTTGCCGCCGGTGCGGGGTCGAGGCGGCGCGTCGCCGTCAGCGGATTGCGCGGCACAAGTTCCCCCTCGGCGTCGCCCGCGACCGTCGGAAACGCCAGCACGACGACGTCATGGTAGTCGCGCGCCTTCGGGTGCGGCATTTCGGGACGCTTCAGCGCGACGGCGCGCGCCTGTCCGTCCGCCTTCACGTGCGTCGCCGCGCCGACGAGCCGCCGCTGGGCCGTCTCGTCCGTAATCCACGGCCCGCCCGCCATCGACCAGCCGGGACAGTTCTGCATCTTGAACGTGAGGCCGAGCCGACGACATTCGCGCGCGGCATGGGCCACGAGATCGTCCCACGCCGCGCTCAGGCAGGGAATCTGCCGGTCTTCCAGCCCCGGCCACGGCGTGACGCCCGAATGTCGACCGCCGTGAAAGAACTGGATGCCCGAAATTCCCGCATCCCGGATCGCTTCCAAGTCGGCGGTCAGCCCCTCTTTCGACGCATTCCCGCCGATGACGTGAAACCACGTCTCGGGGCCTGTCCCCACGCTTTCGTCGGGGCCTGTCCCCACGGATTGGGGGGCCTGTCCCCACGTTTGGAGGGTCTGTCCCCACGAAACGCGGGGGTCTGTCCCCAGGAGGGCGACCGCAAAAAGCGTCAGAAACGATGCGTTTTTCACAAGAAACACTCCTTTTTACGGTGACCGCTTGCACCAAACGAACTTCTCGCCCCAGACGGGGTAGATGACCGTGCCCGCGTCCGTCGCGCGCGCGGCCTCCTCCTCGCACGCCGCCCAGTCCCAGCGGCCGGGGCCAAAACCGTGGCTGATCTCCTGCGCGTGCGAAATGACGAGCAGGCCGGGCTTCAGCACCGCCGCCGTCTTCTCGGCGTTGTGTCCGTCAAACGGCCAGACGTGACAGATCGCCATGTCGACGGGCGCGAAGCGCGCAAGCTGCGCGCCGTCCCAGCCGTCGCCCGCGTGCAGGAGCGTGACGGCCTCCGGCTCGCGTCCGCACGTCACCTTGTAGGGCGTCATGGACTCCGTCCAGTAGGCGTTGTGATCCGTCACGCCCGTCTCGACCGTGCAGTCGCCGAACGTGTACGTCTTCGGTGTGCGCGCATGCCACGGCGAATACATGAACGACGAGACGACGGGCTTGCCGTTCGTGAAGCCGCCCTTTCGCTGCATCGCCCGCAGCACGCGCTCGGAGGCGTGGTCGCCGTGGTTGTGCGTGACGAGCGCGAAATCAAGGAGGTCGGCCAGTTCCGCATCGCGCGGGCCGCTCAGGTCGATGCCGAAGACCGTGCCGCCGGGCGTCTTCACGACGTGCCCCATGTCGTAGTAGTACCAGACGGCGACCGTGCCCTTCGCGACCTTCGTCGCTGGGACTTCCGCGAGGATCTTGTCGACCGCCGCGTCGATGACCGCAAGCGCGGGCGCCTTCTTGAACAGTGCCGCGCTTCGGTCGCCGCCGACGGCCTTGCCGAAATCGTCGCCCGACGTCATGTCGATCGCGCGCTGGACGATGGCCATGTCCGCGCGCCGACGCGCGTCGTTCCGCGCGTACACGTCACCCGCCCAGATGCGCCGCGCCGCCGCGAGGGCGTCGTCGACCGAGACCGGCTCCTTCGCGACGACGGGACGCGCCGTCGGCTTGTCGAGCGCGAACATCAGGCCGCCCGCGCCGTTGCGGAGCGTGGCCGTCAGCACGTGCCGCCCCGCTGTCACGGGAAACTTCGCCGTCTTGTTCCAGTAGCCGTATTCGCCCGTCGCATTGCCGCCGCTGCCCGTCGTGAAGACGGTCTTGCCGTCAAGCGCAAGGTCGTAGAACCAGTCGCCCGTGAGCCCCGCCGCGACCTCGCCGTCGGACGGAACCTCGAACGCGCCCGTCATCACGACCTCGTTGCGCTTCTTCGGGTCGAAGCCGGGGAACGTCCAGCCATCCCGGAAGCGGTGGAAGCCGCACCGATGCTCGCCCGTGACAAGCGCGTGCGGTTCGCCGTTCACGGTCGCCGACCAGTCTGCAATCACGAGATCGCGCGGCGCGCCGCCCGTCGGCGTGAAGAGGCACGTGCGTGTCGGCGCGGCGGATGGCGGAGTGTGCCTTCCCACGGACAAGGCCACCACATTCTCGCCCGCCTTCAGCGGCAGGGTCTGTTCCCGCCACCTGAAATCGCCCGCGAGGCCGTCGGGCAAGCGCACAGTTCCCACCACGCCGCCCTGTCCGTCGAAGCGGAGGTCTTGCACGACCGCGCCCTGCGGTACCGGCGTGCGACTTCTGATGAACGTCAGGTGCGCGGGCTGCGGCTCGACCGTCACGCGCCCGTAGAACGGCGCCGCGCTCCGCACGCCCGCGACGCCCGTGTGAAGATGCCACAGCGGATGCGAGCCCCAGCCATGGCAGTCGCTGCGCGCATTCGTGCCGGGCATCTCCAGCACCGTGGACAGGTTCCAGTCAAGACAGTCCTTCCAGAAGCCGAGGCTGCCGAAGAAGAGGTCGGGGCGCCTGAACTTGAAATAGGTCGAGAAGAGATAATGCCGAAAGTAGATCGTGCATCGGGCCAAGCCGGGTGTCTCGACCAGCGCCTTGAAACACCGTTCCGCCTCGTCGCCCGTCACGACATCGGCGAGCAGCGCCAGGCACTGGGCATGCTCGCTGAACGCCGTCTTCGCCGCATCCGACGCGAACAGGGCGCGGTCTTCGCACCAGAACTGGCGCTTGATCGCGGCGGAGAGGCGCGCGGCGCGCATCCGCCAGTAGTCGGCGAGCGGCGCGTCGCCGACGGCCGCCTCGGCCTCGGATGCCGCCCGCATCGCATGCAGGTACTGGAGGTTGATTTCGGCGTTCGGACGGTCGCCGTTGGCGTCCGGCGGCATCCCGGCATCGACGCCGGGATCGACCCAGCCGGGAACCCAGTCCACGAAATTCCAGCCGGGCGTACGGCGCAGAAGGCCCGCGTCGTCCACATAGGCGTCCAGCCCCAGAAGCGAATGGTTAACGCCGGGCATCCGCGCCTTCAGCCACGCGCGGTTCGTGTGGTTGCGCGCGTAGTCGCCGAACATCATGATTTCCACGCAGGTGAAGCCGAGGGCGTCCTGCGTGCCGCGCGTCGGGCAGTTCATGGAGATTCGGCCGTTCTCGCGGCGATCCGCGTCAAAGAGCGTCAGCGCATTCCGCACCAGCCGGTCTTCCGTGTCGAAGAAGCCCGACACGAGGCCTTGGATCCGCGTGTCGCCCGGATACATCTGCTGCTCGTAGTAGGGGCAGTCGAAGAACATGTCGTGCTGGCACATCTGCAGCGAACGCGCGCAGATGGACTGGAGACCGTCCAGAAACGGGTCGTCCGACGCGAACGCGGCCTTCAGCTCGGCCGGATAGCGCACTTCGGCGATCTCGACGCCCTCGACGGTCAGCGGCTCGTCCGCCGTCCTGAACGTCAGGCGGCACCACGTGCCTGCGCGCCACCACGGCGTCGTGAAGCGCGCGTTCACGCGCCCGTCGCAGCGGAAGACGTCCCCGAACGGACGCGCGATGTCGAGTCCCTCGCAGGCGGCGCGGTCGCCCTTGTTGCCCTTCGCGTCCGTCAGGCATTCCGCCCAGTCCCAGCGGATCTCCGCCCCCTTGCCGCCCGAGACGCGCAGGTACGGATAGGCGCAGTAGTAGGTACCGAGATGCCAGAACACCGTCGCTTCCGACTGCGCCGGCACGACGCAGCCGGGACGCAGCACGTCCGGGCCCCGCCGCACCTGACCCGGCGTCTTCCGCTCGTGCGTCAAGTCCCGCAGCGGCGACGGGAAGAGCAGCCAGCCCGGCGTGACCAGGCCGCCGAAATAGGCGACAGGCCCCCGCACGACGGCTGCGTCGGCCCACGTCGTCGGCTCTTCGTCAAGAAACGACGTGCCCGTCACCTGACACTGCGACCCGACGCCGAACGCCTCCGAATCGCCCTTGTCCGTCATGCGCGTGTTCCGCAGTTCCGCCACGCGCCAGACGGCCCGCCCGGTCGTCAGTTCGGCATCGTACGGGCCTTCCGCCTTCAGAATGAAGCCGCCGCGCACGGAGACCTGCGCAAGCGGCGCGTGTTCGCCAATCTGCCAGACGACCGCCTCCAAGCGATGAACACCCTTCGTCAGGCCCGTCACCCGGTAGGTCTGGTAATGCCACCTGTTCTTCAGGCCACGCTGCGGCCCACGCGCGAGTTCAGCCCCGTCCAGCAGCAGGACGAACCGCTCGTCCGCACTGACGTCAAACGTGAGCGGCGCGTCCGTCGTGACCGCAAAGTCGCGCCGAAACCGCAGGAACGTCTGCGGCACCTTCGCCAAGGCCGCCGGATCCGTCCGCGTTTCCGTAAATCCTGCGCTTCCCCACACGTCAAGCCCCGACATCCACACCCACGAAGCGGAATCGATGGCCTGCACGGGACGCACGTTCGTGTCGCCCCGCTCGTACCGTTCGGGACGAAAGACGCGCGTGACCTCGTATGCCGCCGAAACGCCGGGGCCTGTCCCCACCGACTGGGGGGTCTGTCCCCACGAAACGCTGGGGTCTGTCCCCAGGAGAATGGCAGACAAAACTACAAGAAAAGATCTGATTTTCACTTAAAGTCCTCCAATTTCCATTCGTCGTGCCATTTGATCGCCGGCTTGTCGCCAGAAAAGTCGATCGGCAGCCAGACGTAGCGGGCCTTGCACGTTTCGGCAGCACCACCGAAGTTCTTCCAGAACGACTGGCAGTCCGCGTCAGCCCCACGTCCGCTCGTCGCCTTGTCGAAGGCGTTGCTGACGGTCGCGTACGTGTTCGTGTCGTCCGGCAGCCAGCGATCGCCAAGCGCGATGTAGAGGTCCTTCTTGTCCGGAACCTTGAAGACGGACGAGATCTGCGACCGAAACGACGTTTCCGACCGATCCGTCGGATGCAGGTCGCCCAAGTCCGTCCACGGGCCATGGAACGTGTCCGCCACCGCGACGCGGGACGGATTCGGCCAGTAGCCCGTCGTGCCTGACGTCACGAGATAGTGGAAGCCGTTCCGCCGGAAGTAGGCCGGCGCCTCGCGCGTGAACGGCGGACGCTTCAGCGGAAAGTGCGTCGAATAGTAGCCCGTCACGTCCGTGTAGTCGTCCGTCAGGTCGGCGCAGACGAGTTCGCTGTGCACGCGCTCGAAGTAGTAGTACGCCTTGCCGTCGTCCGCCGTGACGAGGTCGAAGTCGCCGGCGCTCATGCCGCAGGGCCGCAACCCGTCCCGCACCTTCCGCCACGGGCCGCGAATCGACGAGGCCGTGTAGACGGCCTCGACCTGCACGGCCGCATGCGGCGGCTGCATGAGCTTCAGCCAGCAGACGAACGTCCGCGTCCGTTCGTTGAAGAGGATGTGCGGACGATCCATCATCGTCTTCGGGTTGAGCGGCGAAAGCGGATCGTCCGGCTCCGGCGGCAGAATCAGCCCTTCGTCTTTCCAGTTGTAGAGGTCGGTCGATGAATAGGCGCGAACGCCCCAATGCCAGACGCCGTTCTTGCCGTCCGTGCGCTCCTTGTTCTCGCCGTACCACCAGTAGCGGCCATCAAGGCGGAGAATGGAGCCGCCGTGGGCGTGGATCGGCTTGCCGTCCGTGTCCAACCACGGCTGTCCAGGACGAAAGGAGTCGTAGACAACGGGGGCCTGTCCCCTCGAAACAGGGGGCCTGTCCCCACGGAAACCGGGGTCTGTCCCCACGGATTGGGGGGCCTGTCCCCAGGAATCGAGGGGGCCTGTCCCCACGAGGGGGACAGACAAAAGCGCGAGAAATGATTTGATTTGTTGTAAAATCATTCTAATTACGCCTTTTGGCTACTTACTTCAGCAAAATCAGGAGGCCGAGTTCCGCATTCTCCAGACACTCGAAGCACCCCATGTCCGGCAACGCCGCCGCGTCTTCCGCGAGCGGCTTGCCGCCACGGCCGACGACACGCGGATTGCCCGCAAGGTCGGTCGCGCCCGCCGTCATCCAGTCGAGCGTCTTGCCCGTGTCGCGACAGGGCGAACGGCGCTTCAGCCGCCAGTCGTTCCGCTTGGGATCGATGAAGCGCGGCTTCGCATCGATGGACTTCCCGTCCGCATCCTGTCCGAGCAGGTCAAACGGCGTACCGTCGTCGAACTTCAGCGCGGACGCGCCTTGAACGCAGCTGTTCATGAGCGTCGCGTACGTCGGCAGCGTCTCCGCCGTGATCGTCTTGAGCCAGCGGAAGTTGCCGTTGCCGCGTGAATTGGAGATTTCCCCGCCCTGATTGTACGCGACGATGCAGTTGGCCAGCGTGAACGCGGCCGTGGCGTTCAGGTAGACGCCGGGACAGCGATTCGAGACGACGGTCACGTTCTCGAAGACGGAGCCGTCCAGATTCAGCGCCATCGCGTTGTCCGCATACAGGCAGTTGCGCCAACGCGCGCTTCCGTAAATGGCGTACGTGCAGGCGTTGTTCGTGAAGACGCAGCTCTCCACGAGAGATTCCGCCGTGTTGCCGTCGCCGACGAGGCTGTCGGACGTGTTGTTGCGGAAGACACAGCCCATCACGCGCACGGGATTCCCTCCGTTCAGCAGCGCACGATGGCCGGAGCCGTTGCCGTCGAAGACGCAGTTCGCGAAGACCGAATACTTCGCCGCCTCGACCGCCGCCCCGCGACGCGCGCCCGACGTGGACGCGCCGGTCGATGTCGTCCAGTTCCCCGTGAAGCGGCAGTTTTCCGTCCAGACGCTGCACTGCGTCGCCGAAAGCGCACCGCCATTGGCGTTGCCGTCAGCCCGCACGGCCTCGTTCCCCTCGAATGCGCAATCGACGAACGCGCACGCGCCCGAACGGTCTGCGGCAAAGGCCGACAGCGAGGCACCCGCCATCAGCGCGACGGCCCCGCCCTCACCGGCCTGGCAGGCCACGAAACGGCAGCGCGTGAACAGCGGCGCACGGTTCGACACGTTGACGACCTTCACGGAGACCGCGCCGCCCCGGCCGCCGTTGCCGTCCGCCGACAGCGCAAAGCAGTTCGTGAAGATGCAATCGGAAAGGCCCGCCGTCGGGTTTGTGATGTACGCGCCGCCGCCCTGATCCGCGGCAAAGCCGTTGCGGATCGTCAGGCCACAGAGGCCGCTCCCCGCGTTCGACAGCAGGAACACGCGATGCCCCGCCGTGCGGTCGTCCGCCGTCGCGCCGCCGTCGAGGATGACACGCTCCGGCGTCAACGCCCCGTTCTCGTCCTCGCCGCGCACCGAGACGCCCGTCGGCACGATGATCGTCGCGGCTGTCCGGTACACGCCGGGACGAATCCGCACGACGCATCCCGCCGTCGCGGCGGACACGGCCGTCGCCACGTCGTTCGCCGCCGTCTCCCACGTGTCGTAGGGCGCGGCCGGCGTGTTGCCCGCCGTGCCTTCAGGGCACACGAGAACCTGGCTCGTCGCGACGAGAAAGACCGTCTGGATTTCGCCGTCCGTCTCGACTTCGATGCGGTAGCTGCCGCTTTCCGTCTCCTCCGAGAACGCGAAATCGTCCGCCGAAACCGTCCGGACCGCCGTCGGAACCGTCAGCGCGGGGATGCGCCCGCCGTAGCTGCCGCTCACGCGGTTCTGTCCATTGAACAGCTCCAGGCCGACCTGAATGGGTTTTTCGGATGACGCGCCGACGATCTGGCTGTCCGCGTCCAGCGCCAGCGTCCCGACCTGTCCGTTGCCGGGACGGTAAAGCGTCACGCCCGACTGGTTGTTGACGATGCGCTCGTCGAAGCCGACGCCCAAAACGATCTTCGCGCCGCCCTGCAGCGTCGTCTTCTGCGGCGCGTTGCCGCCGACTTTCGTGACCAGCGTGCCGCCTTCCTGGACTTCCAGCGACGCGCCCGCGCCGAACGCGAAGTCTTCCGCCAGCCGCACCGTCGCGTTCGAGAGCACCGCCAGACCGCCGCAGGCGAGCGTCATCGCATGAAGCGTCGCGCCGCTTGCCGCCCCGGCGCGGTTGCCGAAGGCAAGGACGCCTGGCCCGGTGACGGACGCCGAAAACGCGCGCTCGACCTTGCCCCAGTCAATCAGGCCCCCGCCCTCGCCGACGCGGATGCCGCGTCCGCCGGCGTTAAAGGCGAACTGGTGCCCAGAGACGACGCGCAAGCCGCCGCCGCGCCGCAGGACGAGCGCATCGGCCCGCGCCGCATCCGCCTGACCGAGGAAATTCGTCGGCATAAGATTCGTCGAGTTCCATTCGGCCGAGAGAAGGACGTTCGTGCCATCGACCGTCAGCTGACCCAAATAGTCCGCGAACGCCGCATGGCTGTCGGTCAGCGTCCGAAACGCCATCACGTCCGGCGAGGCGGGTGCGCCGTCGTTGACGCGGAACAGGAGGCCTCGGTCGGTTGCGCCCACGATGTCCAAGTCCAGCTGCCAGTTCTGCGTCCCCGAAGCCTCGAACACAAACGGCGTAGCACTCGCCGAGAGAATCTGCGCCTGACCCTCGACGCGCGACCAGTTGCTGCCCGTCGAGAAACGGACGCCGCCCACGACACAGCGCAAGTCGCCGATCGTGAGCGGTCGCAGGTTGTACGCGAACAGCCAGCCCGCGTCACCCGTCTCCGCGTTGCCGAGCGTCAGGGAGCGTCCGGAAAACGCGAGCGCGCTGTAGTTAGCAGAGGCAATGATACCCCCTTCCCCCCTCCCCCCCTGAAAGGCGACGAGATAGTCCTTGCCCGCCGACGGCGCTTCGCCGTCCGACCAGTTCGTGCCCAGCACGAACGAGTTCTGCCCGACCGCCGAACTCGTGTCCGGCGAGACGAGGTGGACATACTCCTGTCCATTGACCGTTGCGACATTCGCCGCGCCAAACGAGACGCTCGCGCCCAACAGCGCGAGATTACCGAGATGCGTCGCATTCATCTTTCTGTGCGTTCCTTTAATCATGTTCAACGTGTGCATGCTGTCTTCCATTGTGCGTCACTCCTCCGGCCCGTACTCGACGGGGAACCAGGTGCGGTAGAAATTGTCGCGGCGCCAGGTGTTGCCGGCCGAGGCGAAGTCGCAGAACGTCACCGTTTCCGGCAGGGCGCCTTCGGGGTTCTCGTGATGCGAGCCTATCGGCAGCGTTGCCGAGAACGCCATCCAAAAGTCATCCGACGGCGTGCGCACCGCACGGAAGGACGGCATCGCCTGGCCGTCCTTCAGCCCGCGCCGGAACGGCTCGGTGAGGTCGCCGTCCGCAAAGCGGCTGTCGCGCGCGAGCAGCACCGGGCCGCGCGTGAAGGCGACGTGGTGCGCGAGCGTGTGCGCGACGACCGGCATGTCGAACGCGATCTCGACGACGTCGCCGAGGGCCCACTCGCGCGAGACGGTGAAGTAGGCGCCGGGCTTCACGTCCGGCTGCGCTTCGCCGTTCACCTTCACGACGGTCTTCGCGCTCCACGCCGGGATGCGCAGCCGCAGGGCGAGCGGCCCGGCCGTGTGGCTCACGAGGCGCGCCGTGTTCGCGCGCGGATAGAGCGAATACAGGTCAAATCCCTTCACGAGCGCCGAGGCGTAGAAGTTGAAGGTCGCCGTCTTCCCGTCCGACTTGAAGAACTCGCGCAAAAAGCAGAGGAAGCCGCGCGGGCCGTTCGCCGTGCAGCAGTCGGTGTGCATGTAGCAGTGGTGCTGACCGTGGTAGCGGTTGCCCGTGAGCGGCGTGTAGCCCGCGAACTCCGAGCCGTCCGCCTTCAGCGCGGCGAGGTAGGCGTTGTAGAACGTCCGCTCGATGCGGTCGGCCCACTTCGGGTCGCCCGTCGCCTCCAGCAGCTTCTCGCAGAGGCGCATCCACGTCGTCGTCACGCATGTCTCCTGAAGCCGCAGGTAGGGCAGGTGCTGCTTGCGCGCGCCGTGGAACCAGGCCTCCGAGCTCGCGCAGCCGCCCGCGAGATTGACCTCCTCCTGCGCGATGTCCTCGGCCGTCATCACCGCCGCCTTGTAGAGGGCGTCGAGGCCGCCCAGTTCCTTCAGCCACGGATTGTCACGGATTACATCCGTGCCCGTCTGCGCCAATCCGCGGCCCAATTCGTTCACGCACTCGACATACTCCAGAAGCCCCTGATAGCAGCTCATCATCTCGTAGGACTTCCAGCGGTTGTGCTTCATCACGTAGCCGCCATGCGTCTCCGCCTTGTTGCCGTAGCCGTTGCGGTCGGCGACCGAGACGCCCTTGAGCGCAAGGTCGACGAGGCGCGGCCCCGCCTCCGGCACGGCCATGCCCTTGACGACGTACGTCGCGAAGTCGAGGTACTTCTGCGCGGCCGCCGCGCCCTCCGCCGCCGCGACGCGGCGGCAGAGCCACACGACGGGCTCCAGGATCGACGAGCTCGCGTAGCCCGACCAGTTGCCGGTCTGCCACAGTTCGCGTCCGCGCTTTCCGTTCGGCCCGATTTCGCCGATCACGTAGTCGCAGAGGCGCTTCGCCGCCGACAGGACGCGCTGCCCCTCCTTACTTCTTCCTTCTTCCTTTTTACTTCTTCCCTCGAGGGCGTCATAGTAGTGGATCAGCCCCAGCAGCGTGTACTTCAGGCCCCAGACGTCCCAGCCCTCGCCGCAGCGCAGTTCGTCGGGATAGTTCCCGATGTAGCCGTTCGGCTCCTGCGAGGCGAGGATGCGGCCCACGCCGCGCCGGATGTCGGCGGCGATTTTCGGCGAGCCCGAATAGGCGGCGTAGGGCACGGCCGCGTGCATGTACTTGCCCCAGAACTCCGTCTGCCACCAGCCCTTGCGCTCCGTCTTCTCCAGAAACGGCGCGGTGATGTAGTCGACGTCCGTTCCGCCGACGTGCCGCTCGATCATCTGGTCGAGCCGTTCGCCGAGGTAGCCCTTCAGCTTGATGTCGGCGACCGTCGTCGCGGCGGCAACCGCGGACGTACCAAGGCACACTAAGGAAAGCAGAAGATTTTTCATGCGCGTATTATACCAAATCGAATCTCATCTTATCCGCACGATGTGCTTATTTTTTACGAACTCATGGGGGGATGATTTCCCGGCGCGCCGACATTTGGTATACTTCATGCCATGAAGAACGACCGAAGGAAACTGCTCGTCAGCCTCGATGTCCGTCACACCGCCTCGCGGCGGATGCTGGGCGGCGTCATGCGGTTCGCCGCGACGCACCCCGTCTGGGAAGTCCAGCTCGCGGAAGCGCATCCGTCCGATCGCCCCCTCGCCGACTTCGTCGGCTGGCGGCCGGACGCCTTCATCACGGACGGCGGCTGCCACGCGCTGCCGCACGAGACGTTCACGCGCCTGTTCCGCACGGCCGTCGTCTACGTCAACACGCCGCCGCGACGGGATTCGCGCAAGATCGCCGCGACCGTCCGCTCCGACGAGCGCGCGCTCGCGACGGCGGCGGCCGAGCTCTTCCTGCGCCACCGGCTCGCCCACTTCGCCTTCGTCGGCGCGTCCGGCGCCGAATGGTGGAGCGAGGCGCGGGAACGGTTCCTGCGCGCCTATCTCAGGGATCGCGGCCATCAGCTGCACGTCCTCCGACTGCCGTCGGACGGGAACTGGCGGCACCTGGAGCAGGCGCTTGCCGACGGGCTACGCGACCTGCCCAAGCCCTGCGGCGTCTGGGCGGCCTACGACCAGCGCGCCAAGCACGTCCTCGACGCCTGCCGCGCCGCCGGGATCGCCGTGCCCGAACAGGTCCAGGTGCTGGGCGTTGACAACGAACCCTATGTCTGCGAACACACGGCGCCGTCCCTTTCGTCGCTCGCGCCGGATTTCGAGGGCGGCGGCTACTTGGCGGCCGACTTCCTCGACCAGGTCGTCTGCCGGGGGGAGCGTCCGGCGAAACGCCTGACCGCGCTCAAGTTCGGACTGCTCGGCGTCGTCGAACGGCTCTCCACCGCCGACGTGAACGGCGTCGCCCGGCGCGTCGCCGAGGCGTGCGAATTCATCCGCAAGAACGCCACCGCCGGCATCGGCGTCCCCGAAGTCGCCGCCGCCGTGCGCGTCTCGCGACGCCTGCTGGAGCAGAACTTCCACGACGCGACGGGACGCACCGTCCTCGACTTCATTCAGGACGCACGTTTCGCAAAGGTCACGAAGATGCTCAAGGAGACGGAAACGCCCGTCGAAGCCATCAGCCGCTTCTGCGGCTTCCGCTCGCCAACGCACCTGATGACGCTCTTCAAGCGCCGCTACGGCCAGACGATGTCCGCCTATCGGCGGAAATAGCCGCGTCCAGCACGGACGCGACGGCGGCGGCGGTGAGGCCGACGAGCAGGATGCGCTTCGTCTTCGACGTCTCGCCGCCCTTGAAGACGACGCGCGCCTTCGGGAGCCCAAAGGCGTCCGCCAGCGTCTCGACAAGTTCCCTGTTGGCCTTGCCGTCCACAGGCGCCGCGCGGATGCGCACCTTCACCGCATCGCCGAGGATGTCGTCCAGCCCCGCCCGCGAGGAGCGCGGCTGGGCGCGCACATTCAGGACGACGCCCTCCAGCGTCTCGGCGTAGCACACCCCATCCACCGTCTCACCCTCTCAACTTCTCCACGCCTCAACCCTCTCAACTTCACAACCTCTCAACGTCTCACCTCACCCGCGTAATCGCGCCGAACTTGCAGACCTGCGTGCAGTGTCGGCAGCCCGCGCACTGGGAGGCGTCGATCTTCATCTTGAAGCGGCCGGGCGCGACCTGCTCGCCGCGCGTGATGGCCGGGCAGCCGAGCTTGAAGCACGCGCCGCACGCCTTGCACTTCGCGGCGTCCGTCTCGCAGAGGCCCTCCTTCGTCAGCTTCGCCGCGATGCGGCACGGCGCGTAGGCGATCACAAGGGCCGGCTCGTCGCCGTCCATCGCGTCCTTCAGCACCGTCTCCAGCGCCGCGAGATCGTCCGCCGAGACCTTCGCGACCTTCTTGTAGCCGCAGGCCTTCGCGATGTCCGCGATCTCCGTGACCGGCGCAGGGTCGCCCGCGAGCGTCTTCCCCGTGCCGGGGTTGTCCTGATGGCCCGTCATCGCGGTGATGCGGTTGTCGAGGACGACCGTCGTCACCGGCGTGCCGTTGTAGAGGGCGGAGAGGATGCCCGTCATGCCGGAGTGGAAGAACGTCGAGTCGCCGAGGACGGCGCAGATGCGGCCCTTCACGCCCGCCTTCTTCATGCCGGCGGCGTTGCCGATCGACGCGCCCATGCAGATCGTCGAGTCCATCGCCGAGAGGGGCGGGAACGCGCCGAGCGTGTAGCAGCCGATGTCGCCCGTCACAGTCGCGCCGAGCTTGTGCAGGACGTAGAAGACGCCGCGGTGCCCGCAGCCCGCGCAGAGGACGGGCGGACGGCGCGGCAGCGTCTCGTCGACCTTCCGCGCCTTCGCCTTCGGCACGTCGCCGAGAATCTCGTGGCGCAGGTTCTGGAGGCGGTCGGCATTGAGCTCCAGCATGTTGAGCTCGGTCTTGTGCGCGACGACCGGAAGGCCCATCGCCTTGACCTGGTCTTCGAGGAACGGGTCAAGCTCCTCGACGACGAGCAGACGCTCGACCGTCTTCGCGAACTTCGCGACGAGCGCCTTGGGGAGCGGATTCGTCCAGCCGAGCTTCAGGATCGGGACGTCGGGGAAGATTTCCTTCACGTACTGGTAGGCGACCGCGCTTGTGACGATGCCGAGCCCCTTCGCCGCCGCCGAGACCTTCACGCCCTTCGCTGGCTTGACGACCCGGTTGAACGGCGACGTGCAGGCCGCCTTCTCCATCGCCGCCGTGCGCTTCTGCGCATTGAGGCGCTGGGTCGGCGAGAACGCCGGCACGGGAATGTTGCGGCGGATGTCCTTTACGTAGGGGATGAGCGGATGCGGCTTCGGGCTGAAGTCGCCGAGCTCGACGAGCGACGACGAATGGCTCGTGCGCGTCGTGAGGCGCAGGATGACCGGCACGCCGAACTTCTCCGACAGCTCGAACGCCGCGCACGTCATGTCGTACGCCTCCTGCGAGTCGGACGGCTCCAGCAGGAGCGCGCGGGCGAACTTCGCGAGGTTGCGGTTGTCCTGCTCGTTCTGCGAGGAGTGCATGCCGGGATCGTCCGCCGAGACAAGCACGAAGCCGCCGAGCGGCCCCACGTAGGTGAAGGTCATGAGCGGATCCATCGCGACGTTGAGGCCGACGTGCTTCATCGCCGTGAGCGCGCGGGCGCCCGCCATCGACGCGCCGACCGCCGTCTCGACGGCGACCTTCTCGTTCACCGCCCACTCGCACGCGATCGTGTCCTTGAACTTCGCGATGTTCTCCAGGATCTCGGTCGAGGGCGTGCCCGGATAGGCGCTCGCCACCACGCACCCCGCCTGCGCCGCCGCGTGGGCGACCGCCTCGTTCGCACTCAGAAACTTCTTCATCAGTTCTCTCTCCTTAAATCAGATTTTCGGTATATTATATCAAAAGTTGCGGACTGCGGAGCAGTGCCGAAGCGGCTGCGCAGCAGAAGGCGTCAACTTCTTGACTGACAAACAACCGGACAAGCGGTCAAACGCGCATAAAGAGGCCTCTGCGTCTCTGCGCCCGCTTTGCGCCCCCTTTGCGGCTAAGGCTTGAAAAACGAAGCGCCGCTCAAATCCCTTTAAAGTGCCCTTCATTCGCCCCAAAACTTCGTCTTTTCGCCACAAGGCGCGGCTCCGCCGCTGACACAAAGGGGGCGCAAAGAAGTAGAGCTTGACGTGAGAGACCCCAATGAATTTTGGAAGAACTTCCAGAGCGGGGCGGCCATGAGGGACTGCACGAAAGCGCCGCGTTCGAGCAAGGTGCGCACCTCATCCGGCGTGTGCAGACTCCACGAAAGGTCTTCGCCCACATCAAGGTGCGGAACGTCCGTCGCCCGGACGCCGCGCGCGACAAAGCAGTGCGTGATGTTGGTGAACGCCGCCGGATTGGCGCTGACCTGCATCAGCGCTTCCCAGACGCCGCCGGAAAAGCCCGTCTCCTCCAGCAGTTCGCGCTGCGCTCCCGCGAGGGGCGAGGCGTCCGTCTTCTCGATGACGCCCGCCGGGATTTCCCAGCAGACACGCCCAATGCCGTGTCGGTACTGGCGCACGAGGACGATGCGCCCGTCTTCCGTCACGGGAATGATGTTCACCCAGTCCGGGTACTCGAAAACGAAGTATTCGGGAATGACAGTCCCAGTGGGCAGTTCGACCGCATCCTGACGCACCGTCAGCCACGGCTTCGCGAGAATGCGCCGCGACGCGCGAACTTTCCACTTGAGCGAAGATTCTTTCATGTATGTACCGTTCTTCCTACTTCAGGCTCTCGCCCGCAACGCGCTCGTTGAACCACTTGATGCGTTGCGGATCCTGATGGTCGATGAGCGGCTCTGTGTGCACCATCTCTTGCATCCTTACTCCATTCAGAACTTGAGGCGACAGCCGACGTACCACAGGATGCCGTCCATCGGATAGCCCGGATAGTATTCATAGTTGCGGTCGGCCAGGTTCTCCAGCGCGACGAAGACCTCGCCCGCGAGCGGCGTGAACGACTCAAGCGGCACGGCGAGGCGCGTGTTGAGCAGCAGCCCCTCCTTGAGTTCCGTCAGGTTCGCAGCGTCGGACGAGGCGCGGACGGAATAGGCGTACATGCGGTCGATGAACTGGCCGTCCAGCGTCCACTTGAGATACGGGCAGATCGTCCACGTGCCGCCCGCCGTCGCCGTCCAGCGCGGCAGGCGCGAGACGGGCGCGGTCTCGGGGTTCGTGTACGTGAGGCCCGCGAAGATCGCGAGGTCGTCCGTCGGCCGTCCATGCGCCGAGAGCTCCACGCCCGTCGCGCGCATCCCGCCCGCGTTGACGTAGCCGCGCGCCGTCTTGTCGATGCGGTTCTGCGCGTCGGTGTGGAAGACGGTCGCGAGCACGTCGAACGTGTCGTCCACGGCGACTTTCGCGCCGCCCGCGAGGTAGTCCATCACCTCCGCATCCAGCGTGCCGCGCGCATAGTCCGTCGCGACGGCCCGCGTGTAGACGCCCGGATAGTGGACGCCGCGCGAACCCGTCACGAACAGCTGGGCCTTCTCACGCCAGTCGAGCGTAAGCGCGGCGTCCGGCGCCCATTCGCCGTCGTATTGGCTGTGGAAATAGTAGCGTGTGCCGGCGGACGGCGTGAGCGTCCAGTCGTCCGAAAGGCGGAAGTCGTAGCGCGCGCCCACGTAAGGCGCGACGGTCGTGAGCGCGCCGTCCACCGAAAACGGGATGCGGCCGTTCCGCAGGTTGCGCGTCTCGGTCTCGCCGTCCTCGTGCGTGAGGTCGAGCCCGCCGCGCAACCAAAGCCCCTGCCAGACATTCCCCTCGTAGAAGTTGCGGAAGCTGAAGTTGAGCCAGGCCGTGTGCGCGTTGCCGTCCATCGCCCCCATCGGTGTGCGGCAGAGGTTGTCCTGATACCAGTCGATGACGCCGCGCTCGAACGCGACGAGCGAAAAACCCGTCAGGCTCTCGCGGTCGGTATCGAACCGCAACGTGTAGAGGTCGGTCGCGAGGTCGAAGCGGTCGGTGCGCGGCGTCGGCTGGCCGACTGCGCCCGGATCCTCGACCCGGCTGTCCGTGCGCTGGTAGACGAAGCCGACGTGTTCGTGTTCCGAGAGGTCGACGCCGACACGCCCGAACGCGCTCTTGAGAATGGACGTGTTATGGTCGCGGTAACCGTCCGAATACTTGTAGCTCAACCCACCGTACGCATCAACCGGGCCTTCCTTGAGTCCGGCCGAACCGGCGGAGAGGAAGGTGTTGTAGCCACCGTAGACGAGGTCGACCTCGGCCTCGTGTCCCGGCGCGCGGCGACGGCGTGTCTCGACATCAACGGCCCCGAACGTGCCCGAATAGCGGGCAGGGTGCGGACTCTTCTGGACGGACACCGACTCGGCGAAGTCGATCGGCATGGAGTCCATGAGCGGATGCCCCCACATACCGGACTCGCGCGGCGCGCCGTCCGTGTACATCCGCACCTCGCCGCCGGGCCGCGCCGTGCCGAGGCCCCGTATGTAGACGCTGCCGCCCTGCGCACCGCCATAGCTGCCGATCGGCGAATAGCGCGAAATCGTCACGCCCGGCACCTGCCGAAGCGCGGTCGGAAGATCCTGCGCGTTGAGGAACGCCAGCTGCTCGCGGGCGACGAGGACGCGCTCGGCGCCGTCTTTCGTGACGCTCTCCGTCTGCGTGACAGGGCTCGCGGTCACGACGACGGACGGCAAGACGGCGACGTGGTTCGTCTCGTCCGCGAAAGCCGCAAACGCCACGCCGACGACGATGATCCACGCAAATTGTTTCAGGGAAATGCCCATGTGCCACTTCGTTCCAATGTTTTCGGCCGCGTAGTATAGCACATGTGACACAAAACCGTCAATTATGGGAACACTATCTCCATAACAATTCAGCATAGATCAGCCGCAAATGAACGCCATCTCGCCCAACCTGTGAAATCCTAACCACGAACGACAGGGGATGCGGCATGCAACTATCTTCTTAACGTAAAGATCTCAAAGGTTCGAGACGCCAAGACCGCAAAGGACTTTGCGCGCTTCGCGTCACTCCCTCTGCGTTCTTTGCGTTGACATGAAGAGGCTGTCGTGGGGACAGGCCCCACAATGTGAGACACACAATCAGAATTTTCCGCATCCGATTCTCATTTCAGGGTGTGTGAACAGCCTCCACGGTGAGGTCGTCGAGGAGCCAGAACGCGCGGCCCGCGCCGCCGAACTGCATGAGGTGGTAGCCCGAAAGCAGCTGATCCGCCGCCACGGGGTCTTTCGGAAAGTCGTAGCCCGCGATGTTCACGCAGTCGCCCGGCGAGCAGAAGTAGCCGATGCCCCGCTCGTCCAAGACGTCGAGCTTGGCCAGTGCCGCGCCACGACCGACGTTCCCCAGCGTATCCATCGAATGGTTTGCCGTCAGGACGTTGTAGCCGATGTCGTGCAGGAAGTCGATGCCGTGGACGTTAGCCTGATAGTCGAAGCACGTGCGCAGACGCACCTTGTGGCCGTTCATCAGCAGATTCTTCCCGTCGCGCCAGATTTCGCGGAAGCCGAACCGCACGCGCTTCGGCTCCGCCGCGCCGACCTTCACCTCGGCGGTATAGAGGTACGGCGCGTCGACGCGTCCACGAGCGAAAGCGAGTCGAGCTCAAGGCGCACGAATGCGCCGCGCCAGTCCGCCGGCGCGGCGAAGACGCACCGCTTCCACGTGCCGCCCGGCTCCCACACGCGGCTGAACGAGCTGCGCGGGGTGGTCTTGCCGGGCACACGCCGCCAGCCGTTCTTCTCCGTCTTCCACGCCGCCGCGTCGGGCGCGGCGAGCGTCGCGCTTACGCGCTGCGACTGCCACGGCAGGTCGCGCGTGTCGAGCGTGCCGGCGAAGCCCGCGCCGAACACGCCGCCCGCCAGAAGCGAAACCAGCCCAATCATCATCTTTTTCATTTGTCTTTCCTTATCCTTTTAAAAACTCCGTGTCTCCGTGCCTCCGTGTGAGAAACTCCAATCGGAGTTTGCCCAAACGTTTCGTTGCCGCACTTGTCAGTGAATCACAAACACCATACCCGGCGGCGCGTACTCGAAGCAGCCGATGTCAACCGCCTTTCCGAGAACGCGCTTGCGGAACGCGCACCCCTCCCCGTCTCGCTGCAGGTCATGCGCCTCCGCCATCCAGTCAAGCGTCAGCCCCGCGTCGCGCAGAGGCGACCGCGTGTGCCGACTTGGCGATTCCAACGACGCCAGAGCCAATGCGGCCACCCATGCAGTTCTCGACCGTCGAACCAATCAGTTCGCCGCCGTTGTACAAGGCGACCGCGCCGCTACTGGAGGAGGCCGCACTGTTCGTGCAGAACGAGACGACGCAATCGACCACGCATCCCCGTGCGTCGATCCAAGCGACACGCCCGCCGCCCTCTGCGGCCTCTGCGCCCCTGCGCGATCCCCATCCCCTATCTCCGTGCCTCCGTCCCTCCGTGTGAGATTTCGTGAAGTCTGGCTTTTCGTCGTTTTCATGGCATTTTCCTTATTTCATTCAGTGAACAAAAACTCATTTACTCTCCTCCGCGCCTCCGCTTCTCCAACACCTCCGTGTTGAGCGCCGCAGGCATCCGCGTCGTAGACATTCGCGACAGTCTCCCGCGCGCCCCGACCCTGTTGCTGTCGCTTGACACGAAGGCGACGGAGAGACGGAGGCACGGAGATTCTTGCGGGAAAATGCGCGTGCGCGCGACGCCTGTGGGCATCGCGCCAGCGGCCGCGAAACGGCCCTCTGAGGCGTCAGCTAAAAGCGGGGGGGGGGGGGGGTACTGGAACCGTGCGCGAACGCAAGCGGACGGCCTCTCGCCGCGTCTGCGGCGGGAAGCGACCACTGCATGAGTCTCGTCGTTTCGCGCATCGTCATAAAACCTTCCTTTTCCAGTCACCGTGCATTATAGCAAATTTCCGCGCGAAGTTGTTCCCGTCTGCGCAGAAAATCTCACACGGAGTGACGGAGGCACGGAGTTCCTGCATTCAATCAGCATTGAGGCAGACAGGCGAGACAGCAATCATTTCTCCGTGGCTCCGTCACTCCGTGTGAGACATCCCCCGTCTGCAAGGAGCGTTGTAAAATGAGATTTTCCGCTTTAGATTCCCATGACGTCACGTCGGACAACTTTCGCATTCGGTCATTTAGCGACCGAGGCACCAGTCGATGATCGACTGATGGCGAATGCCCGAGTCGCTGAAGTCGATCTCGTCAAGCGACAGGACAAGCCGAGGATAGTTGTCTCCCGTGATGCCCCTCAACGGACGAAACTCCCTTTCGCGCGTAACCTCGTCTGCCATGAGATAGGTGACTTGGACATACTGCCGTTCGCTCCCACGCGAGGCGACAAAGTCGATTTCCAGATCCCGAAGCTTTCCGACTTCGACACGCCAACCGCGCCGAATCAGTTCCATGGCCACGATATTCTCAAGGATTCGATCCACATGACGCTCGTTCGCGCCAAGCAGTGCTTCTCGAAAGCCGTGATCCGTCAAGTAGATCTTCTCCTGGGTCGAGAGAAGCTCCTTGCCCTGGAGGTCATAACGTTTCAGTCGACAGATGAAACACGCTTCTTCCGCAAACTCGGCATAGTTGTAAATCGTCTCAAGCCCACAGCTTCGCCTGTCATGTTTCAGGTAACGGACGAGACTCGCAGGCGAGAACGCATGCGCGACCTCCGAGAGGAAATAGGATAGCATCCGACCGAGCAAGTCAATGTCACGAACCTTGTGCCGATGCGCAATGTCCTTCAGCACAATCGAGTTGAACAGGTCTTCAAGATAGGCGTTCGCAACCTCGCCTGAAATGCCCGCATCATAGATGAACGGCATGCCGCCGCGTCGAATGTACTCACGAAATCCCGCGCGTTCGTCAAAGCCATCATGCGAAAGGCTCGGCCAGACTTCGGCGAATGAAAACGGGTAGACGTGAATTTCGACATAGCGTCCCGCGAGGTAGGTCGAGAGTTCCGACGAGAAGAGATTGGCATTGGAGCCCGTCAGATACAAATCAACCGAATAGTCAACATCCAGCGAATTGACAAGCCTTTCCCAGCCATCCAGTTCCTGAACTTCATCAAAGAACAGGTAAAGCTTCTCTCCGTGGCATGATTCTGACGCATTCCGCACACGCTCAAACATGGCATCGACGCTTTTGACGGATGGATCGACCTTTGATTCAAAGTTCGCGGCAATAATCCGTTCAGGGGGAACGCCGCGCGACAAAATCAACTTCCGCGTCATTTCCAAAAGGCGAGACTTCCCACAGCGGCGAATGCCTGTCAGAACTTTTATGATCTTCTTGTCTACATATCTTGAGATTTCATCTACATATCTTGGTCTGTCAATCTGCATAACGCCTCCTTGTCGCTGTTGGCGCGAATTATACCATTCTCCATGCCGAAATTTCAAGCGGGCATATATAAATTATTTCGCCATACGATAATTTTATGCTTGGGCCGCGAAGTCCGCTTTCGCGAGCTTTTGGGTTGTTGCTCGGATCTTCCTGCGTCTTGCGCGCTTTTGCAGAATTGGGGGATTGCGGACAGCCCCCAGCGCATTGGGGACAGACCCTACCAATCGGGGGCCTGTCCCCAGAAACCGAACCGCACCTCGAACGACACAGGATGCGGCTGTCCGACCGTCAGGAGCCGCCGCCAATTTTCAACGCCAACCCTACCACTGGGGTCAGACACTCGTCCCCCAAGGGTCAGACCCGAGTGATACAGTCAGAGTGATACAGTCACCCCTCCCCAACGGCCTTCCTGCCCAGGGCCGTTAGGCGGTAGGCCTGCAATGACGAGCGCGGATGCGCGGCATCGGTCATCTCGACATATCCGGCCGCGAGCAGGGGCGAAAGGTACCGTAGCGTGAAATATGCCCGCGAGGCGATGCCCAGACGTTCACGAAGCACCCCCGGACGCATTTCGCCTTCCGCCAGCAGCCGAAGCAGGTCGAAAGCGACCTTGTCGCTGCCACGTGCGACAAGATGGGGCACATGGCCCGGCAGTTCTGCCTCGAAACGGCGCACACGCCGCTCGACAACGAGGTCTCGCTTGCGGGCATCGACCGAAAGGCCTACGGCCAGCGACGCGGATTCCTCCCTGCGCCGCTCGATCTCCGCCAACGCCGTGCGCACGGACGTCTCCTCCAAAGGGCGCAGTTCCTCCCATCCCCGCCCCCTTGCGCAGAAAATGAAGTCATAGCCGGCGACGGCACGGGGGTCGCCCGCGCAGGCCGCCGCGAAACTGCACCACCGATAGCCGTCTGGCCATGCGGCCTGCCCTGCCTTGACGGGATTGGCGTCAACGTAACCGCTCCACTTCAGGAGAACGCCGATCTCCTCCGGCTCGCAGACGCGCGCGAGGAAGCGAGACTCCCACATCGTCCCCACATGGCCATGTCGGCCATTGAACGACATCGTGCAATGCTGCTTGAGCGTCTTCATGAACTCGCTCGCGTCAAACATCCGGCGGCCGTAGCCCGCCTTCAGCCGCGCGAGCGCACAATCCCCTGCGGCTTTCGCAGTTCCCCACTCCTTCAGCCTTCCGTCAAGCGACGATCCCGAATAAAGGACGCGAATCCGGCGCAGCACCTCCTCGTCTGGAAGTTCGGTTCGGTCCGGAACATAGGCAACGACGTGGAAGTGGTTCGTCATGACACAATAGGCGATCACGGTGACGCCGGAGAAGTCGGCCGCGCGCCACAGGAAGTCAACAAAGCGCGTCCGTTCCCCTTCGTCCAGAAAGAAGGCTCGGTGAGCGACACGACTGATCAAGTGATAGCAGCGGTTCGTCTTGAAGTTTCGACAGGCTCTCATGTCCGTGCATTATACCATAAACCGAGCGGGACTGTATCACTCGGACTGTATCACTCGGGTCTGACCCTTTGTGCGGACCCTTTGTGCGCCCACAAGTCATCATGTCATCAAATGGGCACAGTTAGGCTTAACGAGGCCCTATTCAATATGAGATGCGAAGGTAGCCGGCGCGGGGCACTTCAACCTCGCAGACACCGGCGGCAAGTTTCGGAGCCTTTGCCGCACGACCAAAGGTGTCAAACGCCTGCACAGTTCGCGGTGTCACACGCAAATGCAGCAGAACGCGGTCTGCGCCCGTACCGTTCAGCACGTAAGTCGTTCGGTCGGCATCACCGCAATCGACGCTGAAGCCCGACAGGTACACTCCGAGGACGCGCTCATCCGCCGACTCGCCCGCCAGGACGGGGTAGCCATGTTCGGGGTTGTAGGCACGGAACTTTCCGTGCAGAAGAGCCTCCTCATGGCGCGTCGAGAAATCAATCCAATGCCGGACCATCTCGACATGGCGCTCCGGCAGACGGCACAGCACCATCGAATACTGAACGACGCCAAAGATCGAATCCAGAATGGCCCGCGCCGCGACCTCGGCCGGCTCATCAGGATGCCATTCCAGCATATCACCGTGTACGGCGCCCTTTCCGGACGTGAGGCGCAGACGTGCAATTCCACGCCGATTGCGATTCTTGTCCCCCGGACAATCCGCCACGCGGAGCATGTTGCCGTACTTGAGGATCGCCGGGCCGACATACGCCTGGCGGAACTCGACAAGCAGGTCGGGCTTGATCGCCTTCAGCCGCGCCATCACCTCTCCCATCAGTCGGCCGGAGGCCTCTTCGACGCTTTTCGTGTCGCGTCCGGCGTAGTTCTCCGCCACCGCCGGATCCGTGCCGGAAATACGGAAGTTGTCAATGAAGTCGAGCTTGAATCCGTCAATGTTCCAGTCCCGCAACGCCTTCTCATAGGTGCCGACAAGAAAGGCGCGGCACTCCGGGAAACGCGGGTCCAGCACACCGGCGCCAAGGCACTCGTAGAGATATTTTCCTTTGAAGCGGGCATAGTTGGCGGACTTCGTGCCGACGAACGGCACCGAGAACCAGACCATGTATCGGATGCCCATCTCCTGTACACGCCGCACGTGCGCCGCCATGTCCGGGAATCGTCGTGACGAAATCTGCCAGTCGCCGCAGAAGGAGTATCCCTGATGTATGCCGTCCGACTGCCAGCCATCGTCGAGAATCAGCGTCTTCATGCCAAGTCTTGCCGCAATCGCGCACTCCTCCTCAATCTCCCGTGCGAAAACGTTCTGATGAAAGCCGTACCACGTTGAATACAGGGGCTTGAATGCCGCCGCCGGAGCCGCGCACGGTTCGTTGCCGGGACGGGATGAAATCCATTCCGCCGCTTCGCGCACGGCATCCGACCAGAAGACATCGCGCCTATCGAGGCGGATGCGCACCGCATAGGACTTCAGCGGCGCTTCGACACCCGACAGGAACGACATCCAGCAGCGCATGGCGCACGCCCCTTCATTCAGACCCGCCGCATAGCGCACGACTCGGTGCGCCTCGTCGGCTGCGAAGACAAGGCGACTGCGGTTGCGGTCATTGACAATCGCACCGATCGGCGACCAGTGCGCAAAGTCGCTGGACTTCGTACCGCCCCAGTCCGGCGGAATGGGATAGGACGCGTCATCCTGCGGCGTCCAGAACGCCTGCATATCACATTGCGGAATCGTCCAGCTGACCTTGAACGGCGGCGGCGGCGCCTCGACTTCCGACGACAGGGACACCTCGATTTCGTCCACGCCCACGCCCAGCGACCGCCGCGCACAGGCGAACGACCAGCAGCCCGCCTCGTCAGCCGTCACACGGACATCTCCGACGATTGTCTTTTCCAAGACGTTTTCAAACGCCGCCGCGCACGCTTCGCCGTACGCCAAACCAAGGGCCATCAGCAACACGACCTTCAGTGACTTCATTTTCATTTCCTTCTGTGTTTTTAGTTTGTCGCCAGCCGGAGAGGATTCGACTCTCACCAGTTGTGGTAGGCATCGCCGTCGTATGGGTCGGGCTTCACCGCGTAGGGCGCGACCTTCCCGGGCGTGAAGAGACGGGATTCTTCCGCCAGGCCGACGTTGAGCTCGGTCAGGATCGACGACCAGACGCGCGAGAGCTTCTCGCCGTTCCAGAGCCCGTCCACGCTGTCTGGGGCGGGCGGCATCAGGATGCAGTTCCCCAGCCGTCCCATGATCGCGGGCGTTGCCGCCGCGAACCAGTCGGGTGCGCTTGTGTAGAGGGGCAGGTCGTGCGCCGTGCGGAAGTAGAGATCCGCTGCGGCGATTCCGGCGAACGCCGGCTCGCCCGCCGGCGGCGCCGCGCGATAGACGAGGCGCGTCTCGCGCCGCACGGGATCGGGCAGCACGTCAAGCGGCGCGCCGGGCAGCACGACGGTCGCCTCCATCTTCTTGATGAACGCACGAAGCGCCTCGACGTGTTCCTTCGGCACGGGATTCGGGCCAAGCAGCAGCATCTGGGGCCTGTCCCCCGCGTACAGGTCCGAGCAGGCCAGGCGCGCATAGCCGACGCCCAGTCGGTCGAGGATCGCCGCGCCCGCGTCGTCGCCGATGTACCCAGCACGCTGCGGACCGACTGGCACGAAGCGATTGCCCATGTTCCGCAGGAGATTGTGCACGAGATGCGTGGCGGCGGGGTCCTTTCCGTAACGCGCGGTGACGTCCATCTGGCAGAAGAGGACAAGCCCGTGGCGGCGACGGCATTCGAGAAGCGCCGCATACGCGAGATTGAAGCCGCAGTCGACGACCGTGCGGAAGTTGCCGCGCGTGGGCTTCTTGATCGCGTAGCCGCTCACGATGCCGCCATTGCCGCATTTCCATTTCGAACGCGGATAGTGCGGCGACCGCTCGTCCGACAGGACAAAGGCCGGCATCACGTCCGAAGCGCCGCGCCAGTCATGCAGGTCTTCGTCCGCAAGCCCCTTCACGTACGGGCTTCCCGGCAGACGCACGAAAGCGTCACGCGCGCTCGGAGCCACCATCTCGAACCCCGGAAGCGCGCCCGCCTTCTGCTCGAAGACAAGCACCTTCAGTCCGTTGTCGATCGCGCCCGACGTCTCCACGGCACGCAGGAAGGCGTTCGTGCCGTCCAAAGCGAGACTGCCGACAACCAGCAAGCGCGCGTCGCCGATTTCTTCGGGCTTTTCGACCGTGCGGAACGGGAAGCCGGCCGCCTTCAGGACGGGCGCCGTCCGCCCCATCGGATCGTAGAGGGCGCAGGCGACGTCCTTCCATTCAGGCCTCGCGACGGTCGGCCAGAACTGGAGTTCCGTCTTGTTCGCCTTCACCAGCCGCCCGTCCGCCGCGACGACCTCGATCTCAAGCGTCCCCGCCGTGCGCGACAGCACCGTGGGGGCCGCGAACGCAATCGCCTTCTTCTCGATGCCGCCCGCCGCGACCGAAAACGCGAAGTCGCCCTGCGCGGCGGTCGCGTCCCCCGTGCGCACCTTCCACCGGCAGGTCAACTTGCGCGGCGTGACATGATCGTTGACGGCAACAACGCTCTTCACGACCTTCTCGCCGGCGAAGTACGCATGGTCCTTGTTGGTGAAGTCCTTCGGATCGCCCGCCAGGAAGACGAGCAGCGGCGCATAGACCTCGCGGATCGTCTCATGGAGATAGTCCGGGAGCGAATAGTCCGTCAGCGGATGCCGCTGAATCTCGTTCGCGCCGTCCGGGCTGTCCGGTTTCAGGCCGGCCGTCTTCACGTCATCCGATCGGTTCCAGACGACATTCTGTCCCATGAACGTGCGCGCCGTCAGCATCAGGTCGCGCGCACCGGGGAAGTCGCCCAGTCCGTTCATGCCGTACGCCCGCCACGCCTTGGCGACGCGCAAATGGTGCGCCGCCGTCAGGTCGCGCTGGTTCGCGTTCAGGGGGCGCACGACCGGCTGCGCCCATTCGCTGAAATAAGGCACGGGATCCGTCTCGCGTCCGTAAACCGCGTCGCCGAAATACCTCGCGGCATGTTCGGGGATCAGCGAGCCCAGCTTCGGGTTGTCGAAGTGCATGAACTGCGCCGGATAGGGGAAGCTCGTTTCCATCACCATCAGCGGCTGCGTGTGACGCGCCGCCCACTGGGCGGGCCAGTCCTCCTGCTCCTGCAGCGGCGTGCCGTAGCTCTGGTAGTTCATGGACGTGAAGATCCTGCCGCTGTTGCCGCCCGCGTGCTGGAAGCACTCGCGGCTCGGATCGATCGCCCGCATGATCCGCTCCGCCGTCTGGACGCGCACACGCGTGTACCTCTTCCACGGCGGATTGTACTCCGTGTCGTTCAGCTTCGCCGGATCCTGGTTCCACGCATAGCAGCAGGTGTTGAAGTCCGTGTACCACATGATGATGGACGGATGGTTGCCGTAGCAGTCCAGGAACTGTTCGACATCCGCCCCGTAGGAAGCCAAGTCTTCGTCTTCATACGGTGGCATCGGAAAGAGGTTGTAGAGCCCCATCGTGTCACACGCCGTCAGATAGGGCGTCCAGCCGACTTGCGAGGTCTTGCCGACCGTATCGTACCGGATCGCATTGTAGTTCATTTCCTTGACGTGCGCGACATACTGCCCGACGGCCTCGTCCGCTCCGTAGTAGTAGCGCACGCGGTTGAGTCCGGGGCTTGTCCACATCCTGAGCCGCGTGTTCATGCCGTTGAGGAAAAACTTGCCGTCCTCGACCCACACCTCGCGGAAGCCGAACGGGCGCGTCGGCAGGGAATCGACCGTCTGGCCGTCCTGCACGAGCGAGACGCGCATCTCGTAGACGTTCGGCGTCTCGACATTCCAGAGGACGGGATCCTTCCACGCCGCGTTCCAGACGAGCCGCTGCTCCGGCGAACCGTCCAGCGCAACGTCCTGCGCCGTCGAGAAGCCGACCTTGCCGTCGCGGATGAAGTCAAACCGGACCTGCGCCTTTCCCGTCAGGCGCGCGGGATTGTCCAGCCGCGTCCGCAGCGTCACGCTTTTCGTGCGGTAGGAAGACAGCGCAATTCCCGTCTTGAGCGCCACCCTGCCGGGCGCCGTCTCCAGCCAGACGTCGCCGAGCGCGATCTCGCCGTGGTCGCCGATCGCCACCTTGCCGCGCCAGAGCCCGATGTAGTGGCGGTCAACATAGACGGAAAGGACGTTCATGCCTCCGTCTTTCGTCAGACAGTCCGTGATGTCCAGACGACGGGCGTTCGGCACATACGGATGAATCTTGTCGCTCCGCCGGAAGGCGCAGATCTGCGTCCCGTTCAGGTAGACGCGCCCCGTGTCGCCGTTCAGGTTCTCGAAATTGAGCCACACGCGCGCACCCGCCGCCGTCTTCGGCGTCGCAAAACCGCGCTGATACCACGCCGCACGGTAGGATTCGTTCATCCGGTCGCGATAGACATGCGTAATCTTCTCGGAAATCTTCCCGTCTTCAAGCGTGTGATAGCCCCACAGCGGCGAACGGAAGCTCCCCGGCACGCGCACGTACCGCCAGTCGCCGCAAGGCGGCGCAAGCGTGAAGTCGTCCGCGGGCTGAACGCGCCAGTAGCCGTTGAGCGTCACGCCGCGCCGTGCGCCGTCCGTGCGCCGCTGGGCGTCCGACAGGTCCCACAGCGCGTCCTCGCCACGCGCCGGCGCAAGCGTGTCGCGATGCGCCAGGAAGGAGAGCCGCGCCATCTTCTCCGCCGGGACGAACCGGACGCCCTCCGCGCACGCCGCCTGCGTGAAGTCGGCGAACGCCCCCTTGAACGGCAGACGCCCCTGTTCGGCGCCGGCGACCTTCCAGACAAGCGCGCCGTCCGCACAGGCGAACGCCACCGGCGTCGGCACGCGCAGGTTGAAGGTGTCGGCGCTTTCCAGCGTGTGCGTCTGCCCTTCCGTCTCCAGCACGAGCCCAAGCCGCCCGGACGCGCCCATCGCCGTCAGCGTCAGGCGGCAGCGGCCTGCCTTTCCCGCGCCGTCAAGCCGGATCAGGTTCTGCGCGCTCGTCAGGCGGTTCGTCCGGAACGCGAAGGCGAACTTCGCGCCCGGCGCGGCGACGGGCTTCAACGTTCCCGAACTGCCCTCCGTGACAAGCTGGAAGATCTCCGTCTCGGAAAGGGCCGTGTCGTAGATGCGGATGTCGTCATAGACGCCGTCGCCCGTCTTCGCCTTGAAGCGGTCGCTCGACCCGTCGCCGCAGGCCAGAACCATCGTCGCGCGCGGTTCGGGATAGCTGAACGCGTCCTTGTTCGGACGCCGCGCGACCGGCTTGCCGTCGGCGTACAGGACCACCTCGCCCGTCGCGGCGCACCACGTAAAGGCCACGTGCGTCCAGGTGTCCTTCTTGAACACGCCCTTCTTGAACAGCTGTACCTGCCCCGGCGCGACGACCGACAGCTCGACGGCTCCGCCCTCCCCTTTCACGAGGTAGAACCGGAAAGGCTTCCAGCTCTTTTCGCGCGCACTGATGATCGTGTGGCTGCCCGGCTCGTTCTCCGCCCAATGCGGCTTGAACCAGAAGGCCACCGTCCCCGCCTGTGCAGACACGTCCCGGACCGAATCGACAATAAAGCACGTCGCCTGGTCATAGGCGTGCCGCCGGACGTCCAGCCCCTGTCCCGTGACGCCCTTCGTCCACGTCTCGCGTCCGTAGACGACGCCCTTCGCCGCGGACGCCCCCGCCCGCACCACGGCCTCGCCCGCACCGTCCAGAGGAAAGACGCATAGCGGCTCCGCGCCGGAAACGCCCGTACACGCAAGGCAGACGCCCGCAAAAACTCCTGTCATCAAATTCCGAATCGCCATCTTCCCGCTCCTTACTTGTTCCCGCCGTCACCGAGTTCCGTGTATTCCAACTTAAACAGCCGCGTGTCGGGCGCGGCAAAGGCCGCCTTGAACGTCGCGGTGTCCGTCGCCACGGTTTCGCCCGTCAGCAGATCGGTCACACGCGCCGCGGGCTTGGGCAGACGCACGTCCATTTCGCCGCCCTCCGCCGTATGAATCGCCAGAAAGTTTGCCTTCGCGAAGACCGGCAGACACCTGTCGACATAGCGGTGCACGCCTGCCAGGTCTTCGATCTCGGCCAGCTTCTCCCGCGTGTAAAGCGCGTAGTCGTGCGCATAGACCGCGCGCCAGCCGCCGGGCATCTCCGTCACGCTCACGCCGGGTGTGCCGTACGGAACGCCCGCAAACGACTCGACGCGCTTCGTGTCCAGCGTCTGCCCGTCGATCAGCCCCGGCGCATACGTCCACACGACCGTCCGCCCTTCCGTCAACACCTTTTCCTTCAGGAGCTTTTCGCGCGCCGGCGTGATCAGCAGCGTCGAATTCAATATGACGAGCCGGTAGGGCGACAGGTCGATCGCGTCCAGGTCGCCGAACGAGCAGGTGTCGTAGGACGCGCCCGTCTTGGCGAGCGCGTTGCGCATCGCCTGCCCGAACGCCCGCTCGGCCGGATTGCGCTCGTTGAGATAGTAGACCGACTCGGGATCTGCGACGATCAGAACCTGCGCCACGGACGGCGCGTCCGGCAGCTCGTCCTGGATCTTCTTCAGCGCCGCGATCCGCTCGCGCACGACGGGGTTGCGGTAGAACCCGCCCCACATGTCGAACCACCAGTAGTTCGCGTTCCGCGCCATCGCGAACGCCGCCTCGCGCGTGTTGCCCGCGAGGTCGTCGTCAAGCGTCTTCCAGCAGCCCTTGCCCCAGAATTCGTCGTCATGCGGGCCGTAGTCGATCTCGTGCAGGAAGCGCTTGCCGTGCCGAAGCGCCGTGCCGTCCACGAGCTGGCTGCCCGAACAGCCGCCGATCGCGCGATCCGAGTAGTTGCCCGGCGCGACGAAGAAGTCGATGTCCGGCGAGGCCAGGACGCGCTCGTAGTCCAGATGCCCGAAGCTCGTCTGCCGCGTGTCGCTCACGAAGAAGTAGCCGAAGAACGCGCCCAGTTCCTTGGATCTCGGAATCGCCGCGCGCGCGGCCTTGGCAAAGGCGAGGATGGCGCCCGCCGGCAGCGAATTGTGGAACTTCCAGTACTCGATCTTCTCCGGCTCGGTCGCGGGATCGTAGACCAAATCCTCGAACGCGGCCTTGGCGAGCGAAGGACGCGGCGGGACGGACGCGCCATAGTCCAGCCCCTTCGCCCGGCACCACTTCACCCACGCCGCGTCCTTGTTGGCGCTCGTGCGGCCCCGGTCGTATTCATACCATTCGCTCGTGCCGCCGCCCGACAGGATGTACGCGCCGATGCGGTCGCCCCAGCGGCTTTCGGCGTAGTCGATGAAGTCGAGCATCCACCTCTTCGTCTCGGACACCCACTCGGCATCGCACGCGGCGTGCGTGACGTCCGTGAAGGAGTCGAGCCAGAACCGGTGCGTGGCCCAGTAGGGCGTGTTCAGGTCGATCATGCACATCAGCCGTGCGTTCGGGCTGACCTTGACGACGTCCTCGACCTGCGCGTCAAACGCCGCCCAGTCGTACGCGCCGATGCCCTTCCAGATCGGCGGATACTCGCAGTAGGGCTTGCCGAACGCGTTGATGGTGTTCGCGGCGAAGATGCAGCGGTTCGTCACGCCCATCGCCCCGAACTGCCCCGTCCGCTCCGATTCCTTGTTGAAACTCCGGTACGTGACCCACAGCCGCTTCTGCCGCATCTGGTCGAACCCGACCGGCGCCGCGCCGTGACACGCGGCCACTGTCTCGGCCGTCCAGTCACGCCAGAGCCAGTAGGCCTTCGCCGCCGTGCCGTTCTTCCAGAGCGAGTCGAGCGCCATCGGGCGGCCGTTGACGAACACGAGCCCGAGCCGCGCCTCGACTGACCGCACCGGCTCGTCCGCGAGCGCGATCGGCCTGAGTTCCGCAAAGCCGCCCGCGTTGTCCGCCGGCACCTCGTAGAACACGCCGCCGACGTACAGGAGGTCGCGCTCCGTCGCGACCTCGCGGCAGATGACCGTCGTGTCGCCGTTCACGTTCGGGAACGAGTACGTCCTCTGCGAATAGTCGTCGTAGATGTCGATCTTGCCGACGGGCTTCACGGGGGACGCCGGACGCGACGGCCCGTAGACGAAGTGCGCGTTAGCGCCCTTCGCGTCCGCGAGCGCCCTCACGCGCACCCAGTCGCCGTCGCGCAGCAGCTCGTGCGGCACGGCCCGGCCGTCCGCGTCCGTGAACGCGAAGTCCATCACGTCGTACCCGGCATGGAGATACGGGTCGGAGACGGCGCCGGCCTTCACGTCCTCCTTCAGCCACACCCAGCCCTCGCCCGACGGCGGCCCGAACGACGCGAGGTCTTCGGGCCTCACGAACCAGAGGTTGGACTGCGAGCGGTCGCGCTTCGGCGCACCCTTCTTGAGCGTCCGCTGTCCGAGGAACTCGTTCTTCGCCTGGTCGTCGCAGCCGAAGACGAGACGGTCGCCCCAGCGGCAGAAGTCGCCGATGACCTTGAGGTACGTCGAGAGCGGACGGATGCCGTCCGCCTTCGCGGGCGAGAAGTCCGCCGGGAACCTCCAGAACGTGCCGTGCATCGTCGCGAGCAGCGTCCCGTCGCCGAAGCCGACGTCGCGGATGCGCGGCCACTCCGTGTTCCAGCCGTGCGCGCCGTCGTAGCAGTGCGAGGCCTTGGGCAACCGGTAATACGCCCAGTCCGCGCCGTTCGTCGTGACGGCGAGGATGACGCTCTTCGCGTCCCAGCCGAGCGACCAGACGGGATTCTGGTCGGGATGCTCGTTGCCGTAGATGCCGTCGCGCGTCGTCACCTCCGTGAACTGGCAGCGGCGGACCAGACGCCAGTCCTGCCTCGGCTCCGACCAGTCGGCGAGCGCGCCGGACGCGACGAACGGATTCCGGCGTGCCTCCGCGCTGTCCTCTCCGTTGTTCGTGAGGAAGACGCGCCCGAAGCCGGACGCGAGGCCCTTCGAGTGGTAGCCGGGGACGCGCGTCAGCGGAGCCTCGGCCCAGCCCGCAGGCAGGGTCGGCAGCTTGTCGGAGTAGCGGCAGTAGGACGCCTCGCGCTCGCGGACGAGCGTGTTCACGGAGAGCGTGCGCATGTCGAGCTCGTAGAGGCCGCTCTCCATCGTCGCGACGTAGACCCTGTTCGAGGGATCCGTCAGGTGGCGCGCCGCGCCCGTGAGGCGGCCCGGCATCTTCGCGGGCGGCACGACGCGCACGTTCCCCTGCGCGTCGATGACGTAGGGGCCGATGAGCAACTGGCTCGTCTCGCGGTGGACCAGCCGGTTCGCGGGCGTTCCGCCGACGGACTCGGGGCGGATGACCCGCGTGAGGTCGGGCCGGATCTCGTAGAGCCTGTCGGACGAGCCGAGCGGGCAGTGCGGGCCGTACGTGACGGCCCAGAGCGACCCCGCCCACGGGACGACCGCGCCCGTGCCGCACTCGCCCTCGTCGTTGAACATCGCCAGGTGCGGGTAGATCCCGTCCACGCAGTACGGCAGATCCGCCGATTCACCGCCGCCATGAGCCTGAAAACCCACGGTTCCAAACAAGATCGCGACACTTGCCGCCAGCCTGTGCGAAATCATCGCTCGTACTCCTTTTCTATCCAAGATCGCATTATTACGCCCCTTTTACAGTCCGGGGACAATCCGTTCAGCGTATCATGATCGCAAAACCATCGGAAACGATGTCCATATGCGCTCCCGTACAGTCGCCAGCGGCGTTCGTCTCCCACGCCAGCCGAACAGTCCGGCCTTTGATCGTCTCCGGGATCGTCTTGAGCGTCCACTTCGCCGGATCGAGGCGATTGATCTTCCCGGCCGCAATCAGGCGGTATCTTCCCGCCCTCGGTCTTTCCGTGCCAAAGTCGACCGTAATCGCCCCCGGCAGGTAGGCATCCAGTTCACCGCCGACCACGGTCGGATTCGCAATCGCGCCCTTGCGGAAATCATACGTCAAATCCGAATTCAGCCCAACGCCGTGCGGACAAAGTTCAGAGGCGCGGAACACTCCGCCCTCCTCAACCGACACGTTCCCCACGGCGAGATCGTAGCCCGGCACGCGCCACTTCTGCGCGAGATAGGCCTCGGCGGCCAGACGCTGGACGCGCGAGAGCCCGTTTGTGAAGAGCATCAGCTCGCCATAGACCTGACCGCCGCAGTTGTAGCCGTCGTCGCCCTTCGTGCCAATGGCGCGAACGGCCGTCCCCGCCTCGTCAGAACGCCGAGCGTCGATCGTCAAGATCTGATAGCCGGGCTTGAGGCTCTCCGAATCGGGCGCGGCAACCGACAGGCCGTCAAGCCAAACCGGACGCTTCATGCCAAGAATGCGATTCCCGACGTTGCTCCACCCACGGAAAAAGTAGTTCTCGCCAAAACGACCATCATACGACACGGCATCATCCGACCAGGCGTCCGCCTCACCGTCTTCAAAAACTGCCTGATAGTTTCCGGCCTTCCCGAAGGCATCATTCGTGGGGTCATAGCCGCCCAAGTACATCCCGCCATTCGGCGTCGCCGTGTTCTGGCTACCATAGACCATCACGGCCCACGTCACGGCCAGAGGCTTGTTGAACGGCAGCCGACGATTCTCCGACATTTTGGTTCCGTCGTCAATGGGCGTTCCGTCCGCGTTTGTCTGAGCCCATTTTCGGTCAATCTGCGCCCCCTCCGCGCCGAAAGACATCACCGGCAGTCCGTTGCAGGCATCCTTCAGCCGATAGGGGAATGCCAAGGGCATCCCTGTTCCGCTCTCGCTCTTCATGAACGGATTGATCCCATAGAGGGAGGCCTGTGTCGCGCGGCGATCGTTCCAGCGGCGGACAACGGTGCTGTTGTTCGTGTAGACGACCTCTTTCCCGTTGAGGACGAACGGAACGACCGTCGTCTCTTGCGCGGCATCGAGCCAAAGCGCGGGATTCGCCGCCGCAAGGGCTTCCGCATTGCCGAACTCCAGCGTTCCGCCGGAAAGGACGTCAAACTGGACGTCCGAAGACGAACGATAGACGTGCGAGACGGCTTCCGCCACCCGCACCAGTCCAGATGCGCCCTCGACACAGGCAAAGCCGCCGCCGAAAAGCGTCACGGCCGCGTCATTGGTCACGGTCAGACGCGCCAGCGGACTGTCCGAACCGGTCGCCCGGATGCCGACAGCGCCAACGGCGATAACTTGCGAACTATCCGCCGAATCCTTGATGTCGAGCGAACCCGAACCGTCAACGCTCCGGACCCAGAGCTGCCCGTCGAGATTCCCGATGGACAGTCGCTGGTTCGCGCCCAATTCAAGACCGCCGCCAACGCAGGGCTTCCCGTTGAAGCGGCTCTTTACGCGCGCAAGGCTGACTTTGGCGGACGATCCTGCGACGGCCAGCGGCATATCGTCCAACTCCAACGTCCCCGTGAAGCCCGAAAGGTCTCCGACGATGGACGTGTGGGGCCGTTGCGCCCAGTCCAGGGCATTGAACCCGCTCACGCACCGGATGAGTCCATTCCCCGAAATCCGACCCGCCAACGTCTTAAAGGAATGCCAATTTGCGAGCACTAGCGTCGCACCCTCTCCGTTCAAGACGAACGCGCACTTGAATTCATGCGGCTGGTTCGGCTGCCCGATCCACGTGCATTGCGAAATGTTCGTGACCGTGCCGCCATCCTCAATCGTAACCGTGGAATCCGTCGTATTGTATTTCTCGACCAGTTCTGCCTTAGACAAGTCGAAGACGAACGTCTCACCCTTGCGGACGACCAAGTCCTCGGCCGTTGCGACAAGAAGACAACTGGCAAATGCAACAGCCACAAAAAGCCATCGCATTCCCTTTAAGAATTGTGTTTCCGTTGCGGCTTTTTGCCGGTACTCCGCTTTTTGTTTCATCATTTGGAATGGTCTCCGTCTGATTCGGTTTTATGATTTTAGATTATCTCACATAGCCTCCACTGCGACAAGAGTCTATTTTCGGCAACAATGTCACGATGTCGGCAATTCGACTTTCCGCTTTTACTTCCCATGGCGTATCCATAACGAACGCCGCCCCCCTTTACATCCTGCGACCATAAATGCTATACTTCGCTTTTGAAACCACCGTTTCAGAAACAGCCGTTTCAAAACGAGAAGCGCGCTTACGTCAGTTGTCATGTATGGGGGGGGGGGGGGGGGGG